>JALZAO010000117.1 GCA_030948305.1 Pseudomonadota bacterium | reverse complement strand
GATCAGCATGCCGCAGGTGGCCGTCTACGAGGGCGAGCCCAACGCCTTTGCCACCGGCGCGTTCCGCAATTCGGCGCTGGTCGCGGTTTCCAGCGGTTTGCTGAGCTCGATGTCGCGCGAAGAGCTGGAGGCTGTTCTCGGCCATGAAATCGCGCACGTGGCGAACGGCGACATGGTGACGCTGACTCTGATCCAGGGCGTCCTCAACACCTTCGTGGTTTTTTTGGCCCGCGTGGTGGCGTTCTTCGTCGACAGGATCGTTTTTCGCAGCGAACGCGGCACCGGCCCCGGATATTTCATCACCGTCATCGTCTGCCAGATTGTGTTCGGCGTGCTGGCGGCGATCATCGTTGCCTGGTTTTCCCGCCGCCGCGAGTTCCGTGCCGACGCGGGGAGCGCCCGATACCTCGGCAGCCCGCAGCCGATGATGCGTGCGTTGGCGCGGCTCGGGGGTCTGCCGCCGGGCGAGTTGCCCAAATCGCTGAACGGATTCGGCATCACCGACAAGAGCGGCATTGCGTCGCTGTTCGCAACGCATCCGCCGATCGAAGCGCGGATACGCGCGCTGCAGGCACCGCAATAGTGCACTGGCCGCGCCGTGCAGGCGACGGTGTGCATCGAAGGTTCCACGGCAAAGGATACCGGGATGGCCAAGGACCAGAAGTTCAGGATCGAAATCGAGGACGACAAAGGGCTCTGGCACGATGAGCGCGGGGCCGACGGCGCGCCATTGATCTTCGACGACGAAGGGGCCGCGCGCGCCAAGCTCGCCGAGCTCTATCCGGTGCTGGTCCAAATGGAACGCTATGGCGGTGGCAAGCGAACCCGCGTCATCCGCGTTCTGGTCGACGAAGACGACTGGCCTATCCGGCCCGGGCCCGAGTAGTAGTCAGACAAACGTGCCGCCGGCCTCCATGTTGCGTTAACGTGAAGTGATCCTTGCGTGTCGGCCGCTAGCGTCGACTCGCAATTCCCCGTCGATCCCCGCTACGCGGGGCGACTGGCGACGCCGGGAGGCTCGCGCCGCTGCTACAGCGGCGGTATGAGCCCGTCCCTGCCGACCGTAATGCGGTCGGCAAGCAGCGGTCCGTCGCTCTGCTGCACGCCAGAGACGACGACGTGCGCGCCCGGTACCAGCATCGACGGATCGCCGGTCTCGACCATGACGATCGGCGTCCCGTTCGGGATGGCGACCACCTTCTCGCCGCCTTTATAGCGGAGCGTCATCCGCCGTTCCTTATCGTCGCCCGTGAGTGCGGCGACGGTGGCATTGGTCATGGTGCGGCCTGCCGCCGCCGGCGGCCGTGGGCTGACGGTAACCGATGCCACCGTGGCATCGGTCATGGTGCTTCCGGGCCCGGCATCCATCGGTCGGTGGCCCTCGCCGGTGCCGCGCATCGATTCCGGAAAAACGTGCACTTCCGTCGCGGTGAGCGTTCCGTCGGGTCCGGGCACGGCAGTGGTCCCGAGGAAGGCGCCCGGGGCGATCTTGGTCATATCGGCGTGCGAACGGGCGCTGACCGTGTAATGGTCGGCAAGCTTGACCGCGAGTGTTTGTCCGCTGTCCGCCTTGAGCTTGAGCGCGCTGCCGCTGACCGAGACGACCACACCGCGTATGCGCGACGCCGGCGTTTGCGCGAGTGCGAGTCCGCCGGCAACGACGGATACGCAAAGGAATAGCGAGACCAGCGAGCGAATGCGATCCATGTCGATGGTTCCTGTGGGCGGGAATGGTTCGACGACAAGGTCGGCCGCGAGTTCACCGGCCTGAACTGGCTCACATAGGGGGAACGAGCCCGTCTTTGCCAATCGCCACCCGCGCCGCCATCAGGCTTCCGTCCGGTTGCCGGGTCGCAGTGAGCAGCACGTGCGCGCCGGGCTTCATCATGGCGCGGTCGCCGGGCTCGAAGGTCACGACGGGGACGCTGGCGGGGACCACAATGATTTTTTCTCCGTCTTTGTAGCGCAGCGTCATCCGCCGGCCCGGACCGACGGCGACGACTTCCGCCACGGTGGCGTTGGTCATCATGCTGCCCGGCTGCAGATCCCACGGATAGTGCCCCTCGTTGCTGCCGCGACCGGATTCCGGGAAGACCAGCACCTCGAGCGCGGTGTGGGTGCCATCGCTTTGCGGCATGCTCGCGGCGCCGACAAACGCGTTGGGAGTGATGGCCTCGATGCCGACCTTCGCCACGCCGGTCACGACGTAGTTTTCCGCGAGCTTTATCGTCAGCATTTCAGCGCTGCGCTCCTTGACCAGGAGATCGAGGCCGTCGACTGACACCACGTCGCCTCGAATGCGTTGCGTTGGCGCCGCCGTCTGCGCAAGCGCGAGACACGGGACCAAAAGCGAAAGGAAAAGCGCGTTGGCTGCACTGCGATGCATCGCGAACTCCTCGGGAAAGGGGCAGATGATTATAGGTCGCGCCGGCCGGCGCGGGGAGACGACCCACGACGCACGCGCAAACAGCCGGGGGACGGAGATAATTCCGGTATTCGGTCCGGGTAGTTCGAAAGCAGCAAAACATACGGCCGGTCACTACTAGGTTCGTGACCGGCCGTGTGGGCGGATGCGCGCAGTCAAGACACGGCGCGCTGACCGAAGCGGATTACTTGAGGTGGTTGGAGACCAGCTTGGTCATTTCGAACATCGACACCTGACGCTTGCCGCCGAAAACCTGCTTCAGTTTTTCGTCGGCGTTGATCAGGCGCCTGTTGATCGAGTCCTGCAGCTTGTTCTTCTTGATGTAGTCCCAGATCTTCTTGGTAACTTCGGTGCGCGGCAGCGGATTGCTGCCCACGACTGCGGCCAAGGCGCCGGACGGCGTCATTGCCTTCATGAATGCAGCATTGGGTTTACGCTTGGCGGCGGGCTTCTTTGCGGCTTTTTTCGGCGCGGCTTTTTTCGGCGCGGCCTTTTTTGCCGGAGCTTTCTTCGCTGCCGGTTTCTTCGCCGCGGATTTCTTCGCGGCCGGCTTTTTGGCGGGCTTCTTTGCAGATTTCTTGGCAGTAGCCATTGCACTCCTTCCTGGTGGTTGATCGCTTCGATGCGGGCGATGAAAATGGAGTCAGGGTGGAACTCCTGTCAGCGGTCCCTGCACTCCATCGGGCAAATATACCGCATTCTCGTCGGCATGGTGTGCAAATTCTGCGTCGTTTCGAGAGGTCGATGGCATGGGTGTTGCGTCGGTGAGAATGGATCGACGCTCGCTTTGCACCGGACCCGGATGCGCTTTCGTAGCCGGAGGTCATGGGTCGAGCTGCTCCTGCCGCTTGCCTTTGGTATTGGCGCGCGAGCGGGGCCCGATCAGACGGAGGAGCTTCGGCAATCGCGGCGCGCACGTCGACCGGGGGCTCGTTTCACCGGGCAAGCGCCAAATCACCGATAATGGGCGACCGCGCCTCATGCACCTGCAATGAAGACCGCCGACCTGCGGCGCGAGTACCATCGCGCCACGCTCAATGAAACCGGCGTCGACGCCAGCCCGGTTGTCCAGTTCGAGCGTTGGCTTGCCGAGGCGTTGAAAGCCGAGCTTCCGGAGCCCACCGCGATGACGCTGGCCACCGTCGGTGACGGCGGACGTCCGGCGGCGCGCATCGTGTTGCTCAAGGACGTCGGCTCGGAAGGCTTCCTGTTCTTCACCAATTATGACAGCCGTAAGGGCAGGGAGCTCGCCGCCCATCCGTACGCTGCGCTCCTGTTCCACTGGGTCGAACTGGAGCGACAGGTGCGCGTCGAAGGCAAGGTGTCGAGGGCCTCGGCCGCCGACTCGGACGGCTATTTCGCTTCCCGCCCCCCGCTTTCGCGCATCGGGGCGTGGGCGTCACCGCAGAGTGATCCGATCCCGGACCGCGGCTGGCTGGAGCGCAAATTCAGCGCCGTTCAGGAGCGATTCGCCGCCGATCCCGACTCGATTCCGCGACCTCCGCACTGGGGCGGATATCGCCTGTTGCCGTCAACGTTCGAGTTTTGGCAAGGCCGGCGGTCCAGGCTGCATGACAGGATCCGGTATCGACTCGAGGCTGCGGACTGGCGCATCGAGCGGCTCGCCCCGTGAGCGAACCTTGGCGGGCTCGCGCCTACGCGTTTCCGGCGCTGATCGGCCTCGGCATCCTCAATCACACGGTGCTGACCGGCAGCAGGGTCACGATTTCGCTGTACGCTCTTTCGCTCGGATCGTCCGCCTTCGTCGTCGGGATCTTGATGGGTCTCTACGCTTTTCTGCCGATGCTGCTGGCGGTGGCCGCGGGCCGTCTCACGGATCGTATCGGCGTACGCAAGCCCATGCTGGCCGGGTCCTGCGGAGTGGCGATCGCCGCTGCGCTGCCGTGCTTCATGTCGGGGATCGCTCCCTTGTTCGTCACCACCTCGCTTCTAGGCGCCTCATTCATGCTGTTCCAGGTCGCGACGCAGAATGCGACAGGGATGTTCGGGCGCCCCTCCGAGCGCGCGAAGCACTTTGCGATGCTGGCGCTCGGCTATTCGGTCTCCGGATTTTGCGGCCCCCTCGTCAGCGGGCTGATGATCGACCATGCGAGCTTTACCGGGACCTTCGCGCTGCTGGCGCTGCTGCCGCTGATCCCGGTGGCAGTCTTGTCGCGGGACATTCTGAAGCTGCCGGGCCCTCGTCCGGTGCCGGCGGATACCCCATCGGGCGGCATCGCCGAGCTTTTCCGCAATCGGCATTTGAGGCGGGTCTTCGTCGTCAACGCACTGCTGGCGGTGGCGTGGGACCTGCATTCGTTTTTCATCCCGATCTACGGCGCGACCATCGGACTGTCTGCTTCGCTCATCGGTGTCATTCTGGCCGCGTTCGCCGCGGCAACCTTTGTCGTGCGTCTGTTCATGGGCTGGATCGCACGACGTTTTTCCGAGTTCGGGGTGTTGGCCACCGCCTTGTTTATCGCCGCGGCGGCGTACGCGCTCTTTCCGTTCGTCAAAGAGGTCGGTCCGCTGATGGCGCTGTCGTTTGCGCTGGGACTGGCGCTGGGCTCCGCGCAGCCGATGGTGATGTCGCTGCTGCACAGCATCGCGCCGGCGGGTCGGATGGGGGAAGCGGTCGGTGTTCGCATGTCGATCATCAATGCGTCGACATTCGCCATGCCGTTGCTGTTTGGCGCCGTCGGCTCGACCCTCGGGCTCGCGCCGGTGTTCTGGTCGATCGGGGCGGCGCTCGCCGGCGGAGGCTTTTTTGCGCGCCGCCGATAGGCATCCTAGCGACGCGAGCTACCCGGCGCGGGGCCCCGCGTAGCGGGGATCGACGGGGAATTGCGAGTCGACGCTCGCGGCCGACACGCGACGCATCTCATTCACGAGCGGGTTGAGGAGGCTAGCGACGTTTCAGGCGATCGACGTACTGCTTGCGGAACTTGGCCACTTTCGGCGCTACGACGAACTGACAGTACGGCTGTCGACCGTTGCGCTCGAAGTATTCCTGGTGATAGGTCTCGGCGGAATAGAACGGCGCCGAGTCGGCGATTTCGGTCACGATCGGTTGGGACCATAGCTTTTCGCGCGTTAATTCGTCGATGACCGCGTTCGCGTCCGCGCGCTGCGCCGGAGTTTGGCAGTAGATCACCGACCGATATTGCGTGCCGACGTCGCTTCCCTGCCGGTTCAGCGTCGTCGGATCGTGGATCGAGAAAAAGACCTTGAGCAAGTCGCGAAACGACAAAATCCCGGGATCGAACTCGATCTTCACCACCTCGGCGTGGCCGCTGGCCCCACTGCATACCTC
>JALZAO010000116.1:4597-5759 GCA_030948305.1 Pseudomonadota bacterium | reverse complement strand
CACGCCGATCGCCCATCCTCGATACTTCGTTCCCGACTGGACCTTCGGCATCCGCGAGCAGGAGCTCCAGCTTGTCGTGGACGAGGCGCGCGGCAAGGGAGCGCACGCCGTCGTGCTGCTGTCTCATAACGGCATGGACGTCGATCTGAAGCTCGCTGCGCGAGTTCGCGGTATTGATGTAATTCTCGGAGGGCACACGCACGACGGCGTTCCCCGGCCTTCGGTCATCGCCAACGCCGGCGGCAGGACGCTGGTGACCAACGCCGGCTGCAACGGCAAGTTCCTCGCGGTGCTCGATCTCGAAGTGAAAAGCGGCGGCGTCGCCGATTTCCGCTACAAGCTGCTGCCGGTATTCGCGAACCTGCTCCCGGCGCGGAGCGACATGGCGGCGCTCATTTCCAAGGCACGCTCACCGTATCAGCATCGCTTGCAGGAAAAGCTGGCGGTGACCGACGGACTGCTTTACCGGCGCGGCAATTTCAACGGCAGCTTCGATCAACTAATCCTCGACGGGCTGATGGCCGAAAAAAATGCAGAGATCGCGTTCTCGCCCGGCTTCCGCTGGGGCACGACGCTGCTTTCCGGAGAGCCGATCACATTCGAACAGCTGATGAATCAAATGGCGATAACGTATCCGTATGTGACGGTCAATGAGCTCAGCGGCGAGACCATCAAGACCATCCTCGAGGACGTCGCCGACAACCTGTTCAACCCGGATCCTTACTATCAGCAGGGCGGGGATATGGTGCGCGTCGGTGGATTGCAATACACCTGCGATCCGGCCGCCGCGATGGGCGCTCGCATCTCGGCTTTGACGCTCAATGGAACGCCGCTTTCAGCCGACAAGCGCTACAAGGTCGCCGGCTGGGCCCCGGTGTCGGAAGAAGCGAGACTCGCTGGCGGCGAGCCAATTTGGGAGCTGATGGCGCGTTTTCTGCGCGGGCAGAAAATAATCTCGCCGCGCAAATTGAACGTTCCCAGACTCGTCGGCGTGGCGGGTAATCCCGGTCTGGCGTAGCACTGGGCTACTACGGCTCCTGCGGCTTGGCCGCGCGGAGCCGCCGCGTGATCGCCACCAGGCGCTCGAGCGGGAACTCACGCACGATCGCATCCTTCGACGCCACCGGCATGCGCGCGAACGACCATTTCGCGGGAAAGACTT
>JALZAO010000116.1:0-4587 GCA_030948305.1 Pseudomonadota bacterium | reverse complement strand
GCGTTTCCAGTCTTCTCCGAAAGTCCCGCCGGAAGCATGGATCAACGCGATTTCGGCGCTGGTGCCGACCGAAAAGCCCGCGAGATGCGCCGCAAACGAGAAATCGAGATCGTATCCGTGAAATCCGTCGAAGGTCTCCTCGTCGAACGGCACCGCCTCGACCACGGCGCGCTTGGCAACAAAGAACATGCCGTCGAGTCCCTGCAGGCCCGCGGTCAGCGGACCATCGACGCCGAACACGCCGACGTAGAAGCGCTGTTCGCCGGGCTGTCCACCGGGCGCAGGCTGCGCCACCCAGCCATGCAGAAAGGGGTGGCCCGCAGCAGGCCAGTAGCCGCTCAAGACCTTGGACGTCCCGACGACACCGATGACGTCGAGCGTTGCTGTCGCGCGCAGAATCGCGGGCGCGAGATCGCTGGAAACAATCTCTACGTCGTCGTGGCTGAACAGCAGCCATTCGCCACGCGACGCTCGCACGGCGCGGTTGTAACCTTCGGCAAGCGACCGCGCATCGTGGATGCCGATAATTTCGTGCGGATAAGTCGACAGAAGGCGTTTGTAGCCGGCGGTGACGCGCGCGTATTTGGCGGCGTCGATACTGCAAATGAGCACCGAGATGCGCGGCTCTACCATGCAAGGCGCCGGCGAAAGTAGATTCGGACGGCGTCGGTCAGCTGACGGTCACTCGTGCGAATTTTCGCTTGCCCGCCTGCACGACGACCGTGCTGCCGGCGGCGATGACCAGGCCCTTGTCCGCGACGACTTCGCCGTCGATCTTGAGGCCGCGCTGCTCGATCAGCCGCATCGCTTCCGATGTGCTCGGGGCGAGGCCCGCCTGCTTGCACAACTGAGGAATCGCCAATCCCGCGCCGGCCGTATGCAGAGTCACCTCGGGCATGCTTTCGGGCAGGGCGCCGTCCCGGAATCGGGACTCGAACTCGGCGAGCGCGGCATCGGCCGCGGCCCGCGTATGGAAACGCGCGACGATCTCCTGCGCCAGCATTACCTTGGCTTCGCGAGGATTGCGGCCTTCGGCGCATTCCCTACGCAGTTTTGCGCCCTCGTCCAGCGGTTTGAACGACAAGAGCTCGAAGTAGCGCCACATCAGCTCGTCGGAGATCGACATGAGCTTGCCGAACATCTCGTTGGGCGCCTCGGTGATGCCGATGCTGTTGTCGAGCGATTTCGACATCTTGTTGATGCCATCGAGGCCCTCGAGCAGCGGCAGCGTCAAGATGCATTGCGGTTCCTGACCGTAGTGCCGCTGCAGCTCGCGGCCGACCAGAAGATTGAATTTCTGGTCGGTTCCGCCAAGCTCGACATCGGCCCCGAGCGCGACCGAATCGTAGCCCTGGGCAAGCGGGTACAGGAACTCGTGAATCGCGATCGGTTGCCCGCTCTGATAACGATTCGCGAAGTCGTCGCGCTCGAGCATGCGCGCAACCGTGTATTTGGCGGCGAGGCGGATCATTCCATCCGCGCCGAGCGCGGACAACCATGTGGAGTTGTATGCGACCTCTGTCCTTTCCCGATCGAGGATGAGGAATACCTGGTCGGTATAGGTCTTGGCGTTGGCTTTGAGCTCATCGGGCGAAAGCGGCGGCCGGGTGATGTTGCGTCCGGTGGGATCGCCGATCATTCCGGTGAAATCGCCGATCAGAAAAATGATGTGGTGCCCCAGGTCCTGCAGCTGCCGGAGCTTGTTGAACTGCACCGTGTGGCCGAGATGCAGGTCGGGCCGGGTCGGGTCGAAGCCTTCCTTGATCCGCAGCGGTTTGCCGCGCTTGAGCTTGGTTTCCAGCTCGGATTCGACGATCAGCTCATCCGCGCCCCGTTTGAAGACGGCCAATTGGTGGGGAATGTCGATGGGCATGGCTGCGGAGGAGGGGGCACTGGCCTCTGCTACAATCCGGCGGTCCTGAAGCGACTCCGAGGTAGAGCCTCGCTCGTCTTCAGCTTACACGTGACCGGAAGCGTCTTGAGCAACCGTCGGATTCTAGCGCAAAGCGGGGCCTCATTCGGCCGCCATCTCGTGGCAGGCCGCGCCGCTGCAATCATGATATTGACGGGCGCCGGAGTGGTCGCGGCATTTGCCTTTGCGCCGGACACGCTCTCTCCGACCGACCCCGCACAGCGGATCGTCCGCGAGCTTTCCTTGCCTGCCCTCGCACCGGTGCCGCGGGTTGCCGGCTATTGGCGCGAAGAGCGCATCCAGCGTGGCGATACGCTCGGCAGCGTGCTGGCGCGGCTCGGTATCGACGATGCGGCGGCGCAGAACTTCCTGCGCAACGATGCACGCGCGCGGCCCCTCTATCAGCTCAAGCCGGGCAAGGCTGTCCGCGTACAAGCCGACGACGACGGTCGCTTGATCGCACTTTCCTACCTCGCGCAGGGCGGCGAGCTCTTAAGCGTCAAGCGCATCGAGGATGGCTTTTCGGCGCAGAGCGCGCCGCCCGGCTCGACGGTGCGATTGGAGCTGCGGGCCGGCGAGATTCGCTCGTCGCTGTTCGCGGCGTCCGATGCCGTGGGGCTTCCGGATGCGGTCACCATGCAGCTCGCGGAAATATTTTCGGGTGATATCGATTTTCACCACGATCTGCGGCACGGCGACTGGTTCTCGGTCGTCTACGAGATGCGTGAGTTCGACGGACAGAGCTCCGGGGCGGGAAGGGTCGTCGCCGCGGAATTCGTCAACAAGGGCCGCGTCTACCGCGCCTTTTCATGGCAGGGTCCCGACGGCAGCGAGGCTTATTACGCGGAAGACGGCAAGAGCCTGCGCAAGGCTTTCATGCGCTCGCCGGTCTCGTTCACGCGCATTACATCGGGATTCTCGCTGGCGCGATTTCACCCATTTCTCCAGACCTGGCGGGCACACAAGGGCGTCGACTTCGCCGCGCCGACCGGGACGCCGGTCCACGCTTCAGGCGACGGCAAGGTGGCCTCCGCCGGGCGGCAGAACGGCTACGGCAACGCCGTCGTGCTGCAGCATGGCGCTGCCTATTCGACCCTTTATGCTCATCTGTCGCGGTTCGCGGGCGGCGTCAAGCCCGGCGCGCGCGTCGCGCAGGGCGACGTCATCGGCTACGTCGGCCAGACGGGATGGGCGACCGGTCCTCATTTGCATTACGAATTTCGGGTCAATAGCGAGCAGCGCGACCCGATGACCGTCGCGTTGCCGACGGCGCAACCTCTCCCGGCTGCCGCGCTCGCCGGCTATCTCGGGCGCGTCTCCGTGCTCAGCGCCCAGCTCGCGCTGGGGCACGGCGTCACGCTCGCCGGCGCCGAGTAGAGGGAACGCAACTGAGAACGCAACTGAGCACGGAACTGCGCGCGAAGCTGCAGTGAGCTCCGAGCTCTTCGTGGGGCTGATGTCCGGCACCAGCGTCGACGGCGTCGACGCGGTCCTCGCTGACTTCAGCGTCAATCCCTGCCGCGCATTGGCCCGCACCCACGTTGCCTTTGCTTCGGGACTGCGCGAGGAATTGAACGCGCTGCAGCTAAGCGGCGCCGACGAAGTCCATCGCGGCTCGCTAGCGGCCAACGCCCTGATGGATTGCTGTGCGACGGCGGTCGCGGCGGTCCTGTCGGCGGCGCGCTGCGACGCTCGCGACGTCGCGGCGATCGGGTTGCACGGACAGACGATCCGTCACCGTCCAGAGCTGGGCTATACCACGCAGCTCGCCAACCCGGCGCGATTGGCCGAGGCGACGAGCATCACCGTGGTTGCGGACTTTCGCAGTCGCGATGTCGCGGCCGGCGGCCAGGGGGCGCCTCTGGTGCCGGCATTCCACGCCGCAGTCTTTTCGGTACCGGACAGGCACCGTGTCGTAGTCAACATCGGCGGCATCGCCAATGTCACGGATCTGCCCTCAGGAGGACCGGTGCGAGGGTTCGACACCGGTCCGGGCAACACCCTCATGGATGCGTGGTGCGAGCGTCACACCGGCCAGCCCTACGACCGCCATGGGGCTTGGGGCGGGGGCGGCAGGGCAATCTCGGAGCTTTTGCAATCGCTCCGTGCCGAGCCTTATTTCGCGCTGCCTCCCCCCAAGAGTACCGGGCGCGACCGTTTTCATCTGCGATGGGTGGGCAAATACCTGAAATCGTCGTATTCGCCGCAGGACGTGCAGCGCACGCTGATCGCCTTGTCGGCACTTACCATCGCCGCCGCGGTCGACGAGCATTGCGCCGGAGCGAGCGAAGTGCTGGTCTGTGGCGGAGGAGCGCAAAACACCGTGCTCATGGGTGAGCTCGAGGCGGCGCTTGCGCCGCGGACACTGGCGACGACGGCAGCGGAGGGAATCGCGATCAACGAAGTCGAAGCGCTGGCTTTCGCGTGGCTGGCGCGCGAGACCTTCGCCGGACGGCCGGGCAACCTTGCGACCGTGACGGGCGCCCGCGGCCCCCGTGTTCTTGGGGCGATCTATCGGGCGTAAGAGCGTAATAATGAAAACGGGGGCCAAATGCCCCCGTTTTCAACGCGAAGTTGCTTTATGCGGTCAGGGCGAGAAAGACGAGCCGCAGCCGCAGGTGCTGGTGGCGCCCGGATTCTTGATCACGAATTGCGCACCCTCCAGCCCTTCCTGG
>JALZAO010000115.1 GCA_030948305.1 Pseudomonadota bacterium | reverse complement strand
CTACGTGGCGAAGCTCGACGCTTCCGCCCCGAACCTGGAAAAGAGCGTCGAAGACGCGAAAAAGCAATTCGCCGGCGTGGAGCTGCCCAACCGCACGCTGGGCATCATCGGCCTGGGAGCGATCGGCAGCCTCGTGGCCGACACGGCCATCAAGCTCGGGATGAAGGTCATAGGCTTCGATCCGGAGATTACCGTCGATGCGGCATGGCGGCTGCCATCGAGCGTGCGCAAAGCCAACAGCATCGAGGAGCTGCTCAAGCAGTCGGATTTCGTCACGCTGCACGTGCCTTTGCTCGATGTCACGCGGCACCTGATCGATGAAAAGCGCCTGGCGGTCATGAAGAGCGGCGCGGCGCTGCTCAATTTCGCCCGCGATGGCATCGTCGACGAGGATGCGGTGATCGCAACGCTGCGCGCACGCGGTCTCAAATACTACCTCTGCGATTTTCCCAGCGCGAAGTTGCTGCACCAGCCCGGTGTCGCCGCGCTGCCGCATCTCGGCGCGTCGACTGAGGAAGCGGAGCAGAACTGCGCGGTCATGGTCGTCGACCAGGTACGAGAATTTCTGGAAAACGGTACGATCGCCAACGCGGTCAACTTTCCCAACGTCGAGATGCCGCGGGAGTCACCGCATCGCGTGGCCATCGCCAACGCGAATGTGCCCAACATGGTGGGACAGATTTCCACGGCCATGGCGCACGCCGGGCTCAACATCCACAACATGGTGAACAAGTCCCGAGGCGAAATGGCGTACACGCTGGTCGACGTCGACAGCCCGATACAATCGTCGGTGGTCGACGCGATCTCGGCTATTCGGGGCGTGCTGTCGGTGCGAGCGATTCCGGTGGAGGCGGCCCCGTAGCTCGGCGCTTGCCGCAGGTCGCCGTCGTTCGCTTCGCTCTGCGTCGAGCGATATCGCCCGGAGAATCGCCGCAACCTGTAGTCGCGAAAAAGCTATCGCTCAGGAGGCCGATCATGTTTTCAGCCCGGAATGTTCTTTACGGTTTGCTCCTCGCCTCGATTGTCATCCCGGCGCGCGCCGAGCAAAGCGAGGTTACCGTCGCCCAGCAATACGGCGTTGCCTTCCTGCCGTTGATGGTGATGGAGCGCGACAAGCTGCTGGAGAAGCACGCCAGGGCCGCAGGATTGGGCGAGGTCAGCGCCACCTGGGTGAAGGTCGCCGGGCCCAGCGTGATGAACGATGGCGTGGTCAGCGGCGCGATCCAGTTCATCGCCGTCGGGGCGCCGTCGCTGATCACGCTGTGGGAGAAGACCCGGGACAACGTCGGCGTCAAAGGCGTGTCCGCCATGACGACCTATCCGCTCTATCTCAACGTGCGAAACCCCGCGGTCAAATCGATCAAGGACTTCAGCGAAAAGGACAGGATCGTGGTCCCCTCGGTCAAGGTATCGACCCAGGCCATCATGCTGCAGATGGCGGCGGCGAAGGAATTCGGCGATGCCAATTACGCGCGGCTGGATCCATGGACGGTGGGACTGTCGCACCCCGACGGCCTGCTCGCGATCACCAACAATAGTGGCGGCGTCGACGCTCACTTCACCACGTCGCCCTTTCACGAACAGGAAATGAAAATTCCCGGCATGAGGACCCTGACGACCTCGTACGAAATTCTCGGCGGTCCGGCGACCGCGGTCGTGATCGCGACGTCGACCAAGTATCGCGACGCCAACCCCAAAACGTACCGGGCGTTTGTCTCTGCGCTCCAAGAGGCGATCGACACCATCAACCGTGACAAGCGGGCGGCAGCCAAGGTTTACGTGGAGCAGGCCAAGGACACCAAGAACAGCGTCGACGACATTTTCGCGATGATCAACGCTCCCGACTACGCGTTCACCCTGACGCCGCAAAAGGTCTACAAGACGGCGGAGTTCATGAACAAGATCGGCTCGATCAAGTCCAGGCCCGCGTCGTGGAAGGATCTCTTCTTCCCGGAAGTCCACGGTTTGCAGGGCGACTAAGGGTGCAATAAGCATATGCGCACGCCGTTCCGGATCGGAAGCGGAGCCGGCTTCTCGGGCGACCGGCTCGAACCCGCCTGCATTCTTGCGGAGCGCGGCGGCATCGATTTCCTGGCGCTGGAGTGCCTCGGCGAGCGCACGATTGCGTTGGCGCAGCTCCGAAAACGAAAGAACGCTGCGCTCGGCTACGATCCGCTGCTCGAGCGTCGGATGGAGCTTCTGCTGCCATTGCTGAAGGCGCATGGAGTGCGCCTGATCAGCAACTTCGGCGCCGCCAACCCGCTCGCCGCTGCCGATGCCATCATCGCGATTGCCCGGCGCCACAGGATCTCGATCCGGATTGCCGTCGTGACGGGCGACGACGTGCTCGCCGCCATCGAGCCCGGGATGCCGACGCTCGAATCCGGGACCTCGATCGACGCCTGCGGCGAGCTGGTCTCGGCCAACGCCTATCTCGGCGCCGAGGCGCTGATGCCGGCGCTCGAATCCGGCGCGGACCTCATCATCAGCGGCCGCGTCGCCGATCCTTCATTGTTCCTCGCGCCGATGGCACATCATTTCGGCTGGGCGCTCGATGACTATGCTCGCCTGGCGCAGGGAACGGCGGTGGGCCATCTGCTCGAATGCGCCGGCCAGCTCTGCGGCGGATACTTTGCCGAACCCGGTCCCAAGGAAGTTCCCGGCATGGCGCAACTGGGGTTTCCGTACGCCGACGTCGATGCCTCGGGCGACGCGACCATGGGAAAAGTCGAAGGCACGGGCGGCAGCATCGGCGTTGCCAATGCCAAGGAACAATTGCTCTACGAGGTCACGGACCCTTTCGGCTATGTCACGCCGGACGTCATCGCCGACTTTTCCAGCGTGACCCTGCAACAGACGGCTACCAACCGCGTGCGGATCCGCGGCGCAACCGGCAGGGCGCGGCCGCCGCAGCTGAAAGTCAGCGTCGGCTACCTCGCGGGCTACGTCGGCGAAGGCGAGATAGGCTACGCCGGCGTGAATGCCGTCGCTCGCGCGCAGCTTGCCGGGGAGATCGTCCGCGAACGCCTGAAAAGCGAGTTTTCGCAGCTGCGCATCGATCTCATTGGCAGCACGTCGATGCACGGCAAATCCTTCGACGGTGCCTCTCACCCGTACGAAGTGCGTCTGCGCGTGGCCGCGCGGGCGCCGACGGCGGAACGCGCAATGATCGTCGGCGAGGAAGTCGAGGCGCTCTACACCAACGGCCCCGCCGGCGGCGGCGGCACGCGCAAGCACGTGTACGAGCAGGTCGGCATCGTGTCGACGCTGATCGCCCGCGAAAGAGTTCCGACCGAAGTGACGATCAGGGAGTGGTCCGGCAATGCCAAAGCTGCATGAGCTGGCGCATTGTCGCGCGGGCGACAAAGGCGACACCTCGATCCTGTCGCTGATCGCGTATCGCGCGGAAGACTATTCCCTGCTGGCCGCGCAGGTTACTGTCGAGGCCGTGGCGGCGCATCTCGCAGGGATCGTTCTGGGCGAGATCAGGCGATACGAACTGCCCACGTTATGGGCGCTGCAATTCGTCTGCGAGCGTTCGCTCGGCGGCGGCGTGACCACGTCGCTATCGTTGGACGCTCATGGCAAATCGCTGAGTTACGCTCTGCTCGAGATGGAGCTCCGGGATTGCTAGTGTACGGAGTCACTAGCGCGGGAGCAGGGTGCCGAGCTCGCGCGCGGCGAACTGCAGGGCCGGCAGGAATTTTGTTTCCATCTCGGATACCGACACCCGCGCTGACTGAGTGCCGACGTTGATGGAGGCGACGACCTTGCCGGACGGGTCGATCACCGGCACTGCGATCGAGCGCAAGCCGATTTCCAGTTCCTGATCGACGACAGAAAACCCGTCGCTGCGAACCCCGTCGAGCGCGCGCTTGAGCTCGGACGCGGACACGATCGTGCGGTTCGTCAGTCGCGTGAGCTTTACCCTCGAAAGATATCCGTCGAGCTCCGCCGCCGAAAGCGAGGCGAGCAGTACGCGTCCCATCGAGGAACAATACGCCGGCAGGCGGCTGCCGATGCCGAGGTCGATCGACATCAACCGCGTCGTCGTCGTCGAGCGCGCGATGTAGAGAATTTCATCGCCTTCCAGGACCGCCATCGAGCTCGACTCGTGCAGGGCGTCGCTGACGTGATCGAGCAGCGGTTGCACCATCGTCGCCAGCGGAGTCGATGAAAGATAGGCATGGCCGAGTGCCAGGATTCCAGGGCGCAACGAGTAACCGCGCGCTTCGTCGGCCGCCACATAGCCAAGCTTTGCCAGCGTGTAGAGGCAGCGCCGCACCGCCGCTCGCGGTATGCCGGTGCGATGGCTCAATTGCGCGATGGTCAGGTGTCGGCGCTGCTGCGTGAAGGCTCGGATGACCGCCAGCCCGCGGGCGAGCGAGGTCATGAAGTTCGGATCGCCGGTCAGGCCGTCGATTTCCGAGGCGGGCGTGACGAACCTTGGTTTCGGCGCGACAATGTCCGCAGCCTTCCTGACGGGCGACGCGCGCGTGGCGCGCTTTCCCGGAGTGGCGGGTTTTTTTGACGCTGGCGTGGGCGAGGATGGCATGAGGCGTTTGTTGCGGCGGGCGAGGCGACAATCTTATCCGGAGTTCGATAAACGCACAATATTTCGGTAACCGCCCGTTGACGGCCGCGGCGCGTGCGATGTAAACTTTGTTCGTTCATCGCACGATTATCCGATAATCGCACAAAAGAGGTCTAAGTCTCACCTTTAGAGCCGCCTCAAGCCCTTGCCGGAGGAGACATGATCGACAAGACCGTTGCCTCGACTAGCGCCGCCGTCGCAGACATTGCCGACGGCGCGACGGTCATGATCGGCGGCTTTGGCACCGCGGGAATGCCGTCGGAGCTGATCGACGCGCTCATCGAACACGGGGCACGCGATCTCACCATCGTGAACAACAATGCCGGTAACGGCGAGATCGGTCTCGCGGCGCTCCTCAAGGCCAAGCGCGTGCGCAAGATCATCTGTTCTTTTCCGCGTCAGACCGATTCGTATGTCTTCGACGCGCTCTATCATGCGGGCGAGATCGAGCTCGAGCTGGTGCCGCAGGGCAATCTCGCCGAGCGCATACGCGCCGCCGGCGCCGGCATCGGCGCATTCTTCACCCCAACCGCCTACGGAACGCCGCTCGCCGAGGGCAAGGAAACCCGCGTCATCAATGGCCGCGGCTACGTGCTCGAATATCCGATTACGGCGGACTTCGCGCTGATCAAGGCCGAGAAGGGCGACCGCTGGGGCAATCTGGTCTACCGCAAGACCGCACGCAATTTCGGCCCGATCATGGCCTCCGCCGCAAAATGCGCCATTGCGCAGGTGCGCAAGGTCGTCGCGCTGGGCGAGCTCGATCCGGAGGTGATCGTCACGCCGGGTATCTTCGTGCAGCGCGTGGTCGAGATCGACGTCGCCGACGAGCTCTCGACGCCGCAGGCCGCGGCGTAAGGATCCACACATGAAACGCTACACCCGCGATCAGATGGCAGCCCGCGTCGCGCGCGACATTCCCGAAGGCGCCTATGTCAATCTGGGGATCGGCTTGCCGACCATGGTCGCCAATCACCTGCCGCGAGAGCGTGAGATTTTCCTGCACAGCGAAAACGGCTTGCTCGGCATGGGCCCGGCGCCTGCCGCGGGCTCCGAGGATCCCGACCTGATCAACGCCGGCAAGCAGCCTGTCACCCTGCTCACCGGCGGCGCGTATTTCCATCACGCCGACTCGTTTGCGATGATGCGCGGTGGGCACCTCGATTTTTGCGTC
>JALZAO010000004.1 GCA_030948305.1 Pseudomonadota bacterium | reverse complement strand
TCGCCAATGCGACCGAAGGTTCGTTCAGCCAGTTCGGCCCGTCGGTCCCGGTGAACCTGAAAATGAGGTGATTGATGATTCCCCATTCCGGGTTCAGCATGAACCGTATCGAAAGAATCGTCGGAATCGAGGGCACTGCCCAAGGCAGGATGAATACCAGCGACAGCCACTTGATCCAGGTTCGTGCCTGCACGAAAAAACCCGAGAGGACCAGCGCGACGATCATCTTCAGATTGATGCCGACGATCAGAAACACCAGGGTGTTGACCACCGATCGGGCGAAGATCGGATCCTCGACCAGCTTCACGTAGCTCTCGGGATGCCGCGCCAGCCACAGGCCGTAGCCCACGGGATAGACGACGAATACCAGGAACACCAGCACGTACGGGGTGATGAGAATCAAGCCCCACGTTTGCCAGGGAGACAGGCGCCTCTTCGCCGGACCCGCGGGAAGCGCGGGCTCGACGCGAGGAATGGCGAGAGTAGCCATGTTGCCTCGAATACCTAGAGACGTGCGCCAAGTACCATCGTCCCCGGAAAGCGGGGACCCAGCGGCGTCGGCACAAACGCACTGGATTCCCGCGTGCGCGGGAATGACGGACTCCGTCAGCCCGCGATCGCCTTGATGCGCGCGATCATTTCGTCGACGGCTTTGTCGACGGGCACTTTTTCGCTCACGACGCGGTTCATGGCCTTGGCCCAGACGTTCTCGTTGTTGATGATCGTGAACTTGTAGTTCTTGGTGAATTCAAATGGCACTGTTCCCGCGGCGTACTGGTTGAACACCGACTGGCGATGACGATCCGCCTGCCAGAACGGCCGTTGCTGCGCCGCCTTGGTCACCGGGAACCAGCGGCCAAGCGCGCCTTCGACGTAGGGTGTGAGATTTTCCTCCTGCAGCAGGAAGGCGACAAATTCCTTGGCGCGCTTCTTGTTCTTGGCGCCCTCGAAGATCACCCCGGTCTTGACAGCGGTGCGATAGACCATTTTCGAGCCGTCGGGCTTGTTGGGAAATCCCGCGGTGCGGATCAGCTCGGAGTAGTTTTTCTTCGCCTGCGCCCGCTGCTCCGCGGTCAGCGTCTCGTTGTTGGCGTCGTCGAGCCACTTTGCGGCGATGGAGATGGTCGCGTTGTGCGTCATCACCGTCGTCTTGTTGTGAAACGCGACGTTGTTGTCCGGGTCCTTCCACGACGTCGACGACGGCGGAGTGCATCCCTTGGTGTAGATGTCGGTGTAGTCCTTGAGCGCGCCGATCAAGCCCTGCTTCACTTTCGGATCGTCGACCAGCAGCTTGCCGCTATCGTCAACCAGCTTGACGTTGTACGCGTCCATGAACGTCAGGAACGAGTAGAACGAGTCGCTTGAATCCACACCCATCGGCTGGCCGATGCCGAAAAGGCGCTGTCCCGTCTTCTGCCGCAAGCCGGGCTGTACCTTATCGCACCAGAACGACCAGTAATCCTTCCAGGCGGTGGGAATGTCCGACTCCTTGAATCCCGCGTCGCCGAGCATGTCGATCCAGTACTCGATGTGCATCGTCTGCTGCTTTATCGGAAAAGCGTAGTACGCGCGCTTCTTGCTCTTGTCGTTATAGAGAAAGGTCGTCTCGACGGTGTTCGGCGCAAAACTGGCTTTGAGAGGCGTGATGACATCCGTGACGTCCTCGAGTTTGCCATCGAAAGCCCATTTGCCGGTCACCTGAAAATCGTAGACGTCGGCGTAGGCAACATCGGGAGGCGTCCCGGCATCGAGCGCCGAGACCGTCTTCGGAATCATGTCCTGCACCGGATATTGCGACAGCTCGACCTTGACCTTGGTCTTGTCCTCGAACTTCTTGATGGCGGCGAACAGCGCGTCGTCCTCGGACTTGTAGAAGCCCTTGACCCACCACACTGTCAGCGTTTCCTGTGCCAGCGCCTGGCCGCCGAATGCGATGGCGCAACCGGCGACGATGCCGGCAATTAACTTCTTCATGAAACCCCTCCTCGGTAGGAAACTATCTCTCAAAAACTCATCTTGAATGACTACGCTCTTCGGCGATCATCGTCTATCTGGCAGCGTACGTACAAGCCGCTACGCTGTCAATTGACGCGCCCTTCTCGTCTCACATCCTCATTTCACCAGCCTCATCACATCACAGCGCCCAGGTACCAAGGCACGAATTCATTCTGTCCATAACCGTGCAACTCGCTTTTGCTCTTCTTCCCCGACGCCGTGTCGAGGATCATCTGGAAAAATCGCTCGCCGATCGCCTCGACCGTCGCGCCGCCGTCGACGATCTCGCCGCAGTTGATGTCGATGTCCTCTTCCTGGCGCTCCCACAGCGCGGTGTTGGTGGAGAGCTTCAGCGATGGCGACGGCGCGCAGCCATAGGCGGAGCCGCGCCCAGTGGTAAAGCAGATCATGTTGGCGCCGCCGGCCACCTGCCCGGTCGCCGAGACCGGGTCGTAGCCGGGAGTGTCCATGTAGACGAAGCCCTTGGCGGTCACCGGCTGGGCATATTCGTACACTGCGACGAGATTGGTGGTGCCGCCCTTGGCCACCGCCCCGAGCGACTTCTCGAGTATGGTGGTGAGCCCGCCCGCCTTGTTGCCCGGCGAGGGATTGTTGTTCATCTCGCCGCGATTGCGCGCCGTGTATTCCTCCCACCACTTGATTCGCTCGATCAGCTTTTCGCCGACGTCGCGCGACACGGCGCGCCGCGTGAGCAGATGCTCGGCACCGTAGATTTCCGGCGTTTCCGAAAGGATGGCGGTACCGCCGTGGCGCACCAGCCTGTCGACCGCGGCGCCCAGCGCCGGGTTGGCGGTGATGCCCGAATAGCCGTCCGAGCCTCCGCATTGCAGGCCGAGCACCAGGTGGCTCGCCGGAACCACTGAGCGAGTGACCGCGGCCGCGTGCGGAAGCATCTCGTTGACCATCGCCACGCCCTTGGCGATTGCCTTCGCGGTGCCTCCCGTGTCCTGGATGCTGAAGGTGCGCAGGAGCGGCCCTTCGCTCAAGCTCTCGGCGCCCAATAGCGCGTTGATCTGGTTTGCTTCGCAGCCGAGGCCTACGATCAGCACGCCGGCGAAATTGGCGTGCTTCGCGTAGCCGCCCAGCGTCCGCCGCAGCACCTGCATGCTCTCGCCCTGCACGTCCATGCCGCATCCGCTGCCGTGAGTCAGCGCGACCACGCCGTCGACATTCGCAAACTGCGCCATCGCCGCGCCCCTGAACGTGTCCGCAATGCCATGCGCGACGGTCGCGGAGCAGTTCACCGTGGAGAGGATCCCGATGTAATTGCGCGTGGCCACTCGTCCGTCGGGACGAACGATCCCCATGAACGTCGCCGCAGGGTCGGCGTACTGCGTCGGCTTCACGTCGACGCCGAACGCGTAGTCGCGCGCGAAATCGCCCATCGCCAGATTGTGCAAATGGACATGCTCGCCCGCAGCGATGGGCCGCTTGGCGAAGCCGATGATCTGGTCGTAGCGCTTGACCGGCTCGCCCACGCCGATCACACGCGTCGCGACTTTGTGACCCGGTGGGATGAGCCCGGAGACCTTGACGTTCTCGTCGATGAGCGTGGTGCCGGAGACGAGCTGCTGGCGCGCGATCACCACGTCATCGTTGGGATGCAGGCGGATCGTAAAAGAAGTTTTGGTTAGCATGCCAGCCTCCCGGCCGAGCGTTGGATTGCAGATGGGTTAGAGTTCTCGTTGCAACAGCGGTTCATTTGTAAAACAGTTGCGGCAGCCACAGGGAAATCGACGGCACGTAGGTGATCAGAACGAGGCTCAGCAACAGCGGCACCAGCCAGGGAAGAATGGCCATCGTGGTCTTCTCGATCGACAGATTGGCCACCCGCGCCAGCACGTAAAGGACCATGCCCATGGGCGGATGCAGGAGCCCGATCATCAGGTTCAGCACCATCACCAGTCCGAAATGCACCGGGTCGATGCCGAGCTGCTGAACCACCGGCATCAGCACCGGGACCAGGATCAGGATCGCCGCGGTCGGCTCCAGGAAACAGCCGACAAACAGCATCAGCAGGTTGGCAAGCAGCAGGAATACCCATGGGCTGTGGGTGAATGAAAGCACCCACAGGGCGACCATGTCGGTGACCCGTGTCGCGGTGAGCAGCCATCCGAAAATCGAGGCCGCGGCGACGATGAACATCACCGTCGCCGTCGTCTCGATGGTGTCCATCGAGACTTTCACCAGCATCCGCCAGGTCAGTGTGCGATACCAGACCAGGCCCAGGAAGAGTGCCCAGACGCAGGCGGCGATCGCGCCTTCGGTGGGCGTAAACACACCCGTGGTCATGCCGCCGATCAGCAGCACCGGAGTCATGATCGGCGTCACCGCATCGAACTTCCACGTGTAGTCGGCGGCCAGGAGTCCCAGCAGACACACGCCGAACGCAGCATTGAAGGGCATGCCGGCGACGACCATCCCCCACATCACCAGCGGAAACCCGATCACCACAAGAAGCTCCAATACCGCCTTGCCAAGCCGCGGCCACGCGAAAACGATGTCGCTGCCCCAGTTGTTCTTGTGTGCGTAGTAGCCAACGGTAAGCATCATCAGGAACGCCATCACCAGACCTGGGACGATCCCGGCGAGAAAGAGCTGCCCCACCGATACGTTGGCCATCATTCCGTAAATCACGAACGGAAGCGACGGCGGAATGATCGGGCCGAGCGTCGCGGACGCGGCGGTGACGCCAACCGAGAACCCCAGGTCGTATCCATGGTCTCGCATGGCCTTGATCTCGATGGTGCCCAGGCCCGCAGCGTCGGCGATCGCGGTTCCCGACATGCCGGCGAAAATCACCGAGCCGATGACGTTGACGTGGCCAAGCCCGCCTTTGAGCCAGCCCACCAGCGACAGCGCAAAGTTGTAAATGCGGTTGGTGATGCCGGCATGGTTCATGAGATTGCCGGCCATGATGAAAAACGGCACCGCGAGCAGCGGGAAGCTATCGATGCCGCTGACCATGCGGTGGATCACCACGAATGGGGGCAAGTCGCCGGTCAGCAGGATATAGACCAACGCCGAGCCCGCCATCGCGATGGCAACCGGAACGCCGGTCGCCATCATGGCGAGGAAGGAGCCGAGCAATGCGGGGATCAAAGCGTCTCCGTGATCGCGATTTCGGGCCGCTCGAGCACGCTGTAGCCCTGCCGCCAATGCTCGACGGCGACCTGGACCGAGCGCACTGCGGCGCAGGCGAAGCCGAAGAAGCACACCGCGTAGACGCTGTTCATCGGCAGCTCGACGATGGTCATCTTGTAGCTGCCCATCTTCTGCATCATCTGCCAGGTGAGGACTACTGCGTAGGCGAAGAACAAGATGCGGACAGCGTCGACCAGAGTGGACATGACGCGACAGACGGTCTTGGGCAAGTAGCGGTACGCGATGTCTACCTGGATGTGGCGGTTTAGCCGCACCAGGTCCGCGATGCCGACGAAGACCACGCAGATCAGGAGGTAGCGGGCGATTTCCTCGGTCCAGGCAGCCGAGTCGTTGAGCGCGTAGCGGGTGAAGAACTGGTAGAAGATTGTAAGCGCGAGAACCCAGAAGAAAAAGAATGCGATCCAGGCCTCGAAGGTGTAATGCGAGAGATCGATCGGCGCGTCGGTGATGTGCATATGCCCCGTCTCGTCGAGCACGTGCTCTTCAGGGGGCGCCGCCGGGGGCTTGATTTCGGTCATAGGATCGCGGTGTTCAAACGGTCGCGTCGCGCGTTTTCGGGCCAAAGCTCAAACTCGCGTCTTAATCGACGTCGTTCCCGCAAAAGCGCCCACTGCCGTCATTCCCGCGAAAGCGGGAATCCATTGGATTGATTAACATGGATCCCCGCTTTCGCGGGAATGACGCATCCGTTGCCAAGAGCGGGTCGCTGCGCGATCCGCTCTTGGACGGATGCGTCACTTTATCTGCTGGATCTTGTCCCAGTCCGCCTTGGAATAACCCATCGATTCAAACGTGACGTTTTTCAGGATCGCGTCCTGAAACGATTTCTTGTCCACCGCGGTGACCGTAAGGCCTTTTTTGCGAAACTCGTCCGCCAGCTCGCCCTCACGCTTCTGGATGTCCGCCGTCGCGCTGGCGGCCGCTTCCAGTGTCACATCGGTGAAAATCTTCTTTTCCGGGTCGGAAAGCTTGGACCATACGTGCGGCGCGACCTGCGTCGCCAGAGAGTCGATAATGTGCCCGGTGAGGATGATGTACTTCTGCACCTCGTAGAACTTCTTGGCCTCGATCGTCGTCAGCGGATTTTCCTGCGCGTCGACGGTGCCGTTCTGCAGAGCGAGGTAGACCTCCGCAAAGGCGATCGGCGTCGGGTTCGCGCCGCACGACTTGGGCAGCGCAAGGTAAGCCGGCACGTCGGGGACGCGTATCTTCAGGCCCTTCATCCCGGCACAATCGGTGAAAGCCTTGTTCGACGTCGTGTGCCGTGCGCCGTAATACGTCATCGCCGTGATCTGGATGCCTGTCTTGTTGCGGTACTCGTCGACCATTTCCTTGAACAACGGGCTCTTCGAAAATTTGATCAGGTGCTCGCCGTCGCGAAACGTGTACGGGTAGTAGCCGACGCCGATCCTCGGCAGGGTGCGCGCGGCAAACGAAAGCCCCGAGATGATCATGTCGACGGTGCCGAGCGTCATGCCCTGGTTCAGATCGGATTCCTTGCCGAGCGTCGACGCCGGAAAAACGTCGATGTGGTACTTGCCGGCCGTGCGCTTTTCGATCTCGCCGGCGGCCCACACCGACCACTTGTGGTACGGCTCCGACGTTTCGTACACGTGCGCCCACTTGAGCTTGGTCTGTTGCGCGATAGCGCTGCCGCTTCCCACGGAAATGACAAGCGAGAGTGCGATGACGATATACCTGGCAATCCGAAACATGCTGCTCCTCCTGTTGTAGGTAATCATGCTGCGATCACTTGAACCTTGGTGCTGCGGGTCTTGTCCTTGGCCAGCTCGAACGCCTTGACCGCGTCCTGGAGCGGGAATTGTCCCGAGAGCAGCGGCCGCACGTCGACCCGGCGCGACGACAGGTAATCGACCGCCCAGTCGAACTCGATCCCCCAGCGGAAGGCGCCCTTGAGGTCGAGCTCCTTGCCCATGATTTCGTTGACGACGAACGGCAGCGGCTCGTGAGGCAACGTGCCGACCTGGACCACGGTGCCGCCACGCTTGACCGCGGCGACGCAGGCTTTGAGCGCGGCGAAGCTGCCGGAGACTTCATAGGCGACGTCGAATTGCGGAGCGGCCAGCGCATCGGCGTCGCGATCGGCTCGAATCGTGCGATCGGCGCCCACCTCGGTCGCGGTGGCCAGCGGCCGATCCAGAACATCGGACACCGTAATTTGTCGAGCCCCGGCGAGACGGGCGGCGATGACCGTGAGGCAGCCGATCGTGCCGGCGCCGGTGATCAGCACCGATTTGCCCATCAATACAGGGCCGCGATTGACCGCGTGCAAGGCGACCGCCAGCGGCTCGGCAAAGGCAAGCTCGCCGAGCGAGATATCGCCGGCGACGGGATAGCACTGCCGCTCGCCCATGACGAAGTATTCGCAGAACATGCCCTGCACGTGCGGATATAAGCTCGCGCTGCCGAGAAAGCGCATGTTCCGGCACAGGTGCTCGCGTCCCTCGCGGCAGTAATCGCAATGCCCGCAGGCGTGCGAGGGCGACACCGCGATCTTGTCGCCGGGCTTCACGCGTGTTACGCCGGGCCCCACCTTGGCCACCACACCCGACGCCTCGTGCCCGGGAATCAGCGGCTCACGAATCACGAAGCTGCCGTTTCGGCCTTCGAAGTAGTAATGCAGATCGGAGCCGCAGATCCCGCCCGCGCCGAGGCGGATCAGCACCTGTCCCGGCCCGATCTGCGGGTCTTCGGCGGCCTCGATGCGAAGGTCATCCTTGGCGTGAATGCGGCATGCAAGCATGTTTTCTCCAGTCTAATGTAGAGCGTCCCAGCCGGTGCTGAAACGCTTGTACGCCTGATTCAGGTGACGCTGCATCGCGGTCCGCGCGGCAGCGCTGTCGTGCGCCGCGATCGGCTTCAATACCGCGCGATGCTCCGCCAGCGCCGATACCCACAACTGCGGCGAGTCGTAGTGGTGCTCGAGTTGCTTGTAAAGCGGGCCGCTGCGCTCTTCCCACAGCATTTTCACGACCTGGACCAGGGCGCCGTTGCCGGTGGCCTCGGCAATGCGCAAATGAAACAGCCGATCGGCGTTGAGAGGCTGCTTCTCGCCCGTCATCTCCTTTTGCATAAGGTCCAGCGCTTCCTCGATGGCTTCGATCTGGGACTTCTTCGCCGACTTCGCCGCCAGCGCAGCACATTCGCCCTCGATCACCCAGCGCGCCCTGAGCAGCTCGAAGGGGCCGGACGCCGCCTGCACCTCGCCGTTGCCGTTGCGCCCCAGCGCGAGCACGTAAATGCCGGAGCCGATGCGCACGTCGACCAGGCCCTCGACCTCGAGCGCAATCAGCGCCTCGCGTACCGAGGGACGTGAAACGCCGAGCTGGCGCGCGAGATCGCGCTCGGGCGGCAGGCGCGATCCTGCGGTAAACTCGCCGGCCCGAATCAAGGTACGGATCTGATCGGCTATCTGGCGGTAAAGCCGGCGGGGCTCGATGCTGTGGATGGGCATGTGCGCGTCCAAGACGCGGACCGGAAAAGTGACCCCGCGCCGGCCCCTTGAGATCTTTGACCGAAACACCATAGCTAAACAAAATCCGGCGCTTTGGTCAAGTGGTCTTACCAATTTCCTGCCGATTCCGGCGGCGCTTGATAAAATAGACTCGCAGGCCCGACACGGGCAATCGCGTTCGCGGTAAATCTCACGGAGGTTCCTCTAGTGGCCGGACGACTCGAAGGCAAGGTCGCGCTCATCACCGCCGCGGGCCAGGGCATCGGCCACGCGACCGCGCTGGCCATGGCGCGGGAAGGCGCGACGGTCTACGCCACAGACGTCAACGCCAAGGCGCTCGAGCGCTATGCCGACACCGCCGGCATCACTGCGCGGACGCTCGACGTTCTCGACGATGCCGCGGTTGCCAAGACCATCGCCCAACTCCCGCCGCTGTCGATCCTGTTCAATTGCGCGGGATACGTGCATAACGGAACGGTGCTCGACTGTACGCCCACGGATTGGGAGTTCAGCTTCAATCTCAACGTTCGCGCGATGTACATGACGATCAAATGCGCGCTGCCGGCGATGCTGGCCAACGGCGGCGGCAGCATCATCAACATGGCTTCGGTCGCCGGCTCGATCAAAGGCATCCCGAACCGTTTCGCCTACGGCGCGAGCAAGGCCGCGGTCATCGGTTTGACCAAGGCGGTTGCCGCGGACTTCGTGACCCGGGGTATCCGCTGCAACGCGATCGCTCCGGGAACGGTCGACACGCCCTCGCTGCACGAGCGGATCAATGCCCAGGCCGATCCGGTCGAGGCGCGCAAGGCGTTCATCGCCCGTCAGCCGATGGGGCGCCTCGCAAAAGCCGAGGAGATCGCACCCATCGTCGTGTTTCTCGCCTCGGACGAGTCGGCGTTCGCGACCGGAAACGTTTATTCCGTCGACGGCGGAATGACCATTTGACATCGGCTGACCGCGTGATTGTCTGAAGCCGGCCTTCGTATCGCTATCCGCATTCCCAACGCACACGGAGAAATAATGAAACTCGTACGCTACGGACCCTCCGGCAAGGAAAAGCCCGGCCTGATCGACGCCGATGGCAAGCTGCGCGACCTGTCGCGCAAGGTGAAGGACATCGACGGATCGACGCTCGCTCCTGCGTCACTCGCCCAACTCTCCAAGCTCGACACCAAAAAGCTGCCGCTGGTGAAGGGCAAGCCGCGGCTCGGCCCCTGCATCGCCACCCCGCCCAAGTTCGTGGCGATCGGCTTGAACTACATCGATCACGCCAGGGAAACCGGTTCGCCGATCCCTGAATATCCGATCGTGTTTTTCAAGGCGGAGACCTGCATCGTCGGCGCCAACGATAACGTGATGCTGCCGCCGGACTCGACGCATACCGACTGGGAAGTCGAGCTGGGCGTGGTCATCGGCCGCACGGCGCGGCAGGTTTCGCCCAAGGACGCGCTCAAATACGTGGCCGGTTATTGCGTGATCAACGACGTCTCGGAGCGCGAATTCCAGCTGAAGCGCAGCGCGTCGCAATGGAACAAGGGCAAGGGATGCGACACCTTCGGCCCGCTGGGGCCGTGGATGGTGACCACCGACGAGATCAAGGACCCGCAAAACCTGGACATGTGGCTCGACGTCAACGGCTCGCGCAGACAGACTGGCAATACGCGAACGATGATCTTCGGTGTGGCCGAAGTGGTCGCCGATGTGTCCAAATACATGACGCTGCTTCCCGGCGACGTGATCACCACCGGCACACCGCCCGGCGTGGGCATGGGCATGAAGCCGACTCCCCAGTATCTCAAAGCCGGCGACGTCGTTACGCTGGGCATCCAGGGTCTGGGTGAGCAAAGACAGAAAGTCGTCGCATTCAGGAAAGGGCGCTAAAAGCGATGACATCGATCGTGATGAGCTCGCGTGCGCCTTGGACCATCCTTGGCGCGAGCGCTTTTGCGCTGGCGTCGCTTGTGCTGATGTCAGCCGTGTCGCAGGACGCGGCCGCGCAAACGTATCCAACCAAGCCGGTGCGGCTGATGGTCGGGGCGACGGCGGGCGGAGGCACCGACATCGTCGCCCGCATGCTCGGCGAAAAGCTGACCGATACGCTCAAGCAGCCGTTCGTCGTCGACAATCGTCCTGGCGCCTCGAACACCATCGCGGCCGACGTCACCGCCAAGTCGCCGCCGGACGGGCACACGCTGCTGGTCGCGACCAACACCGGACAGGCGATCGCGCCGCATTTGCTCAAGCTCAATTTCGACGCGCTCAAGGACCTGACGCCGGTGGCGCTGGTCATGGTGGTTCCCAACGTGCTGATCGTGGGCCCTTCCGTCAGCGCGCGCGACGTGCGCGAGTTGGTGGCGCAGATGAAGGCCAAGCCCGACAGCTTTAACTATGCGTCCTCGGGCGCGGGAAGCACCCAGCACCTCGCCGGTGAAGCGTTCAAGAAGATCGCCGGAGTATCGATGACGCACATCCCGTACAAGGGCAGCAGCCAGGCGCACGCCGACATGCTCTCCGGCCAGGCGCAGCTCATGTTCGACACCACGTCGTCGGCGATCGGGCAGATCAAGGGCGGCAAGCTGCGCGCGCTGGCCGTCACGTCGCCCCGGCGCTCGCCGGAGCTTGCCGACGTGCCGACCCTGGCCGAGGCCGGCTTTCCCGGCCTGGACATGACGACCTGGTACGGTGTCTTCGCGCCGGCCGCTACGCCCAAGGAGGTCGTCGCCAGGCTGCACGACGAGATCGCCAACGCGCTGAAGCTCCCCGACGTGCAAAAGCGCATCGCCGGTCTGGCCGGCGAGCCGGGAACGATGTCGATCGCCGAGTTCGCCGAGCTCAACCGCGCGGATTACGAGCGTTACGGCAAACTGATCCGGGAAACCGGAATCAAGCTCGAATGACCTCGACCATCGCGCTCATCGCGGGCGACCCGGCCGGGGTCGGACCCGAGCTGGTGGCCAAGCTGCTTGGCGATCCGGCCAAGCTGCCCGCGCAGATCCGCCTCATCGCCCATCGCGCGAGCCTCGACGCGGCGGCAAAAGTTGCCGGCGTTACGCTCGAGCTGCCCGCGCTCAAGGCCGACGATGCTGCGCAATCCAAGCTCGCCGTGGCGCGCATGGAATGGGACGGCTGGAACGCCGCGCCATTCGCGCAAGGCCAGGCGAGCCAGGCCAACGGAGCTTTCATGCTCGACGCGCTCATCTTCGCGCTCGAGCTCGCGCAACGCGGCGTCGTCGACGCGGTGTGCTTCGCACCGCTGAACAAGTCGGCGTTGCGCGCCGGCGGCATGAAACAGGAGGACGAGCTGCGCTGGTTCGCCGATGTTCTTGGATACCGCGGGCCGTGCGGAGAATTCAATGTGCTGGAAAAGCTCTGGACCTCGCGCGTGACTTCGCACATTCCGCTCAAGGACGTCGCGGGCTTGCTCACCGCCGAGGGCGTGGCCGAGGCGATCGGCATGCTGCACGACGCGCTACGCCGTGCGGGCAACGCCGCTCCGCGCATCGGCGTATGCGGCCTCAACCCGCACAACGGCGACAACGGCAACTTCGGGCGCGAGGAAATCGACATCATCGCGCCTGGCATCGGGCTTGCCGCCGAGCGCGGCTACGCCGCCGCCGGGCCGTATCCGGCCGACACGATTTTCGTGCGCGCGCGCGACGGGGCGTTCGATGGCATCGTCACCATGTACCACGATCAGGGACAGATCGCGATGAAGCTGATGGGATTCGAGCGCGGGGTCACGGTGCAAGGCGGCCTGCCGGTCGCGATCACGACGCCGGCGCACGGCACCGCCTACGACATCGCCGGACGCGGCATCGCCAACGTGCAGGCGATGAGCAATGCGCTTGCCATCGCCGCGCGGATGGGCGCGGCGGCGCACTGACATCCCGGCGCTTGTCGCCGACTCAAAGCCCCGACCGAAGGCAACGCACTTTCTGAAACCGCGATGGCTGACACCGACCTGGCTTTGCCGTCGCGCGCGTTCTCGCGCGAGGATTTCCTCTATCCGCCCTTGTCCCCGAATCGAACCGGCCGGCTCAGGCTCGATTCCTTGCACACCCTGTACTGGGAAGAGTCCGGCAATCCACGCGGCGCGCCGGTGGTGTTCCTTCATGGCGGACCGGGCGGCGGCAGCGCGCCGGATCATCGGCGCTTCTACGACCCGGCGTTCTATCGCATCATCGTCTACGACCAGCGCGGCGCTGGCCAATCGACGCCGCTGGGCGCGCTCACCGACAACACCACGCCCCATCTCATCGCCGATCTCGAGCGCTTGCGCGCGCATCTTGGCGTCCAGCGCTGGCTGGTTTTCGGCGGATCGTGGGGCTCGACACTCGCGCTGGCCTACGCCGAAGCGCATCCCGATCGCGTGCGGGGATTGGTCCTGCGCGGCATTTTTCTTTGCCGCCCTCTGGAGATCCAGTGGTTCCTGTACGAGTTGCGGTTCATCTTCCCGGAAGCATGGCGCGCGTTCGCCGGCTTCCTTCCCGAAGCCGAGCGAGGCGACCTCCTCGCCGGCTACTATCGCCGGCTGATCGATCTGGATCCGGCAGTGCACATGCCGGCGGCGCACGCATGGAGCCGCTACGAAGGATCGTGCTCGACCCTGCTGCCCGATTCGGACCTGGTCGCACACTTCGACGAGGATGCCGTCGCGCTCGCCATCGCCCGCATCGAGGCGCACTACTTCGTGCACGATAGCTTCCTGCCCGACAACGCGCTGCTCGCGGGCATCGAACGTATCCGTCATCTTCCTTGCAGCATCGTGCAAGGCCGCTACGATGCCGTGTGCCCGATCCTTTCGGCCGACGAGCTGCACCTGGCATGGCCCGAGGCGCGGTACGTAGTCGTCGCCGACGCGGGACATTCGGCGCGCGAGCCGGGCATCGCGCGCGAGCTGGTCGCGGCGACGGATCGCTTCCGGGAAATGGTCGACACCCAATGAGTGCGGCGGTCCCTCGCGCAGCGCCCGAATAGAGATCCTCATGGCAATCATCGAGCGCGTCGAGCTGGGCCTGGTCAATCTGACGCCCAAGGTCAAGCGCACCGACGCGATCCAAAGCTTCGTGTCGCAGGAAACGCCGATGGTGCGCGTGTTCGACCGCGATGGCGCGATCGGCACCGGATACAGCTACACCGTCGGCACCGGCGGCTCGGCTATCGTCGCGCTGCTGCGCGATCATCTGGCGCCCTTGCTCATCGGTCGCGACGCCGAAGCGATCGAAGCGATCTGGCGCGACCTGTTGTTCTCCACGCATGCGACGTCGGTCGGCGCGATCACCTCGCTCGCGCTCGCGGCCGTCGACACCGCGCTGTGGGACCTCTCCTGCCGGCGCGCCAAGCTCCCGCTCTCGGTCGTCGCCGGCGGCGCCAAGACTTCGCTGCCGCTGTACACCACCGAAGGCGGATGGCTGCATCTCGAGCCCGCCGCGCTGGTCGACGACGCGCTCGCGGCAAAGGCGCAGGGCTTCGGCGGCGCGAAGATCAAGATCGGCCGGCCGCACGTGGCAGAAGACGTGGCGCGCCTAGGCGCGGTACGCGACGCGGTCGGCGCGGACTGGGACATCATAACCGACGCCAATCAGGGCTTCACCCTGGCCGAGGCGATCCGTCGCGCGCGGCACCTGGAGGCGCTCGATGTCGCATGGTTCGAGGAGCCGATGCCCGCCGACGACGTGGGCGCGCATCGCGAGCTGGCACGACACACCAGCGTGCCGATCGCGATCGGGGAGTCGCTCTACAGCATCTCGCAGTTCAAGGATTACCTGCAGGCGCACGCCTGCTCCATCGTGCAGGTCGACGTCGCGCGCATCGGCGGCATCACGCCGTGGCTCAAGGTCGCGCACATGGCCGAGGCGTTCAACGTCCCGGTGTGCCCGCACTTCCTGATGGAGCTGCACGTCGGGCTTTGCTGCGCGGTGCCCAACAGCCGCTGGGTCGAGTACATTCCGCAGCTCGACACCATCACCCGCACCCAGCTCGCCATCCGCGATGGGCGAGCCTACGCGTCGGAGGAACCGGGGCTGGGGATCGACTGGGATTGGGACGCGATCGCGCGGCTGCAGGGCGCGAAGCCGATCGTCATACGGTAGAGCTGCGCCACACTTTAATGAGCTTCGCCAACCTATCCCGACCCAGGCTCATGATGCGGCTCACCAACCTGCTCGCTCTCTGCGTTTTCACCGCCTCGGCCAGCGCAAATCCCGCATTCGATACCTGGGCCGATGCCTTCGCCGCCGACTGGGTGCGCCTTGCACCCGAATCGGCAACGCAGTCGCAGTACTTCTCCGGCGCAGAGCAGGACACGGTCGACCGCCTGCTCACTCCATGGACGCCAGCGCGACGGCAGCGGGTGATCGCGCTTGCGCGTGAAGGGCGAGAGCAGCTCGATCTCTGGCTTGCGGGCCCGCTCGACCCGGCGCAGCGGATCTCGGCGGCGATCATTCGCCGGGAGCTTGAAAATACCCTGGCCGGCGAACGCTTCGAGGATCACCGTTTTGTCTTCAATCAATTGCGCGGTGCCCATGTTCTGCCGGTCCTGTTCCTGACCGAGTTTCATCCGCTGCGCAATGCGGCCGATGTGGCAAGCTATCTGGCCAGGCTTGACCAGGTTGCGATGCGGCAGGATGAGGGCATTGCCCGTGCCCGCGCCGCGGCGGCCCGCGACCTGATCCCACCGCGTTTCATCGTCGAGCGTGCACGAGGGCAAGTTGCTGCTTTCCTCGAACCGGCGCCCGAAGGCAACGTGTTGGTGACCGCGTTGGCAAGGCGCACCGAAAGCCTCGCCGATCTCTCGGCGGAGGCTCGTGCCAAGGCCATTGCGGAAGCGACGCGGATCGTCGCGGAGCGCATTCGCCCCGCTTATGTCCGTGTGCAGGCATTCCTCACCGAACTCCTTCCGCGCACCACCGACGCGGCCGGACTCTCCAGGCTGCCCGACGGGGCCAACGCGTACGCACATGCGCTGGCGAGGTATACGACGACGGCGCTGACCGCGCAGGAGATCCACGCGATCGGCTTGCGCGAGGTGGCCCGGATCGAAGCCGAGATGGACCGCCTGTTGCGACAACTCGGCCACGCCGACGGCAGCGTGCGCGAGCGCATGCAAGCCGTGGGCCGGGCGAATCAGCTTCCCGCGGAACCCGATCCCCGGCCGGCGTTGCTCGCGCGCTACACCGAGATCGTTCGCGACGCGGAACGACGCAGCGAAGCGCTTTTCAACCTGAAGCCGCGAGCGCGAGTCGAAGTCCGCCGCGTCCCGCCGCTCACCGAAGCCACCGCCAGCGCTTACTACTCATCGCCGGCGCCGGATGGCACTCGCCCGGGCATCTTCTGGGTGCCGATGCGCGGTCCCGTCTTCAGCACGCTATCGATGCGTAGTCTCGCCTACCATGAAGCCGTCCCGGGCCACCATTTCCAGCTCGCAATCCAGCAGGAGCAGGCCGGGCTGCCGAAATTTCGCTCGAAGCGAATATTTGGCGGCGGCAGCGCACACAGCGAAGGCTGGGCGCTGTACACCGAACGATTGGCCATCGAACAAGGCTGGTATGAGGGCGACATCCCCAGTCTGCTGGGTGCGCTCGACGCGCAACTCTTTCGCGCACGCCGACTGGTGGTCGACACCGGACTGCATGCCAAGGGCTGGACCCGCCAGCAGGCCATCGACTACGGAATCGCCGCTTCCGAGGTGGAGCGCTACGTCGCCGAACCCGGCCAGGCGTGCTCCTACATGATCGGCATGTTGCGCATCCTCGAGGTGCGCGAGAAAGCACGTGCGGCGCTCGGCGGCAAGTTTGCACTGCCCGCGTTTCACGACGCCGTGCTGCAAACGGGCTCCGTGCCGCTCGACGTGCTCGCCGAGGTCATCGACCAATGGATCGCGGCGCAACGCTGACGTCTTTCCTCGCAGGAGGAACGCCGAGCTGGCATCGATGCATGCCAGGCGGCCCCGAAGCTGATCGAATGAATCCAGTCCTGCCACACGTCCGGCAGCTTTGCTATTCCCTGTAAGCCTCGACCGGGATCATGATCTTCACCTCGTCGCCGACTGCCTTGGGAATGCCGTATTTCATTCCCCAGTCCGAGCGCTTGATCGTCGTCGTCGCCTCGGCGCCGCACATCGGCTTCTTGTTGAACGGGTGCTCCCCGCAGACGTCGTTAGCAACTTTCAACGTGACCGGCTTGGTGACGCCGAGGAGCGTCAGCTCGCCATCCAGACCAACCACGCGATCGCCGTCGAAAGTCAAGTTGGTCGACTTGAAGGTCATGGTCGGATACTTGGCAACGTTGAAAAAATCCTCGCTCTTGACGTGTGTGTCGAGCTTGGGATCGATCGTCTTGATCGAGGTCGTATCGATCGTAACTTCGACGCTTCCCTTCCTCGCCGCGCGATCGAGCGTGACCTTCCCGGTCGCCTTGCCGAACGACCCGCGCTGCAGCGAGAAGCCCATGTGCCGTACCTCGAATGTCGGCTGCGAATGCACGGGATCGATCGTATAAGTGTCCTCGGCGACGGCGCGGCCCGCGGCGATCGCGAGCGCCAGCGCCATGGTCGCGGCGACAAGCTGTCTGGTCATGATGTCTCCTGTGGACGAAAGCGCTCCTTGGATGAGAAAACCGCGAGTGCCGCGACCGCCGTAAAGATCAGGCCTCGCTGCGCTTTTGTTTCAGGGCTCCGAGCTTCGGCCGCAGTTTGCCGGCGCTGCCCCTCGCAAATTTGTCGTGTGCAAGGCGAAGCAAGGCGGCGCATAAGGACAGCCGCGCAGTTCCTCGCTATTGCTGTATTCCTTCGATCGCCACAGCGATCTTCACGTCGTCCGCAGTCGAGGCTAGGTTCTTCGTCATGCCGAACTCCGAGCGCTTGACGCTCGCGGTGACTTCGGCACCGCACGCCGGCTTTTTGGTAGCAGGATGTATGGCACACTTGAAGTCGGCCACGGCGAGCGTCACCGGTTTGGTTACACCGCGGATCGTCAGTTCGCCTTCGGCGCCCACGACGCTTTCACCATCGAACTTCAGGCTGGTCGACTTGAAGGTGATTACCGGAAACTGGGCGACGTTGAAATAATCCTCGCCTTTGAGCATCGTCTCGCGCGACGGGCTGCCCGAAGTCACTGACGTCGCGTCGATCGTCACATCGATCGAGCCCTTTTTGGCGGTGCGGTCCAGCATCACCGTGCCGGTCGTTCTGCCGAAGCTCCCGCGTTGCAGCGACAGGCCGAGATGGCTTATCGAGAAGGTCGAAGCCGTGTGCAGCGGGTCGACCCTGTAGCTTTCCTGGCTGAACGCGGGCGCAGCGAACGCGACAAAAAACGCGGCGACGACGAAACGGACACCCATAGGTTCTCCTCCTGATCGCAGCGGGACGTTGAACGGATCGGGTCGTGCGCCCTTTTAACGGTCGCCCGCATCGACTGCCGCTGCCGGCCATTACCTGCAGGCCGCCGGCTCGCCTCATTCCAGAGTCTATGCCACAGGCGGCAGCACCATCCGGATCCGGACAACGACGTCGTTGTCGACCATCTCGGTGTCGGCCCACATGCCTTCACCGACCTTGTAATCGATGCGCTTCAACGGAAAGCTGCCCTCGGCGACGCTGTTGCCGGTCGCATCCTTCTTGAGCGCGATTGGCACCACGACGTCCTTGGTGATTCCCTTGAGCGTGAGCTTTCCGGAGATCTCGTATCTGTCGCCGCCCAGGTTCTTGATCGAGGTCGAGGCGAAACGCGCGACCGGGAACTTGCCCGTGTTGAACCAGGCCGAGCTCTTGATTTCGGTTTCCGACTCGTCGCTGGCGAGGTCGATGCTGCCGAGATCGATTTCGAACTCCGCCTTCGATTTCGCCAGGTCCTTCGGCAGAAACACGATGTTGGCCTTCCACTTGCGGAACCGTCCCTCGACATTGACGCCCAGCTGCTTGGACACAAAGCGGATCTCGCTCTTGTCGATCAGCAGGCCCTGCGCACCGGCCTGGCCAGCGGCGAGCAGCAGCACCCCAAGCGACGGGATAAACGAACGCAACAGAACCATCATCCAACGCTTCCTTTCGGCCTGGTTCGCGGGAGCATGCGCATAAGCGCGGGGTCGCGGTCGACAAAGTGATGCTTGAACGCGGCCGCCGTATGCACAAAGACCAGTGCGAACAGGGTAAAGTTCAATGCCA
>JALZAO010000114.1 GCA_030948305.1 Pseudomonadota bacterium | reverse complement strand
CCTTGGAGTCGTTGACGAACAGAACTCCGCCGATGTCGATGACGCGTTCCATACGATGCGGCAGCCCTTGAAACGCCGTAAGCGCCGCCAGCACTGCGCTATCGATGCTGCCCACCGTGGACGTAAGCGCAAGCGCCGCCAGCGCGTTCAATGCGTTGTGATGCCCGACCAGCGCAAGCTCGTGCGCCGCAACCAGCAGCGCGTCGCCGCGCGCGAGCCAAATCGCATCGGAGCCGCTCTTTTCGACCAGCCCCCAGTCGCGCTCGGTCTCGGGCGCACCGCCGCCGAACGTTTGCACCACACGATCTGGAATGCGCATCGCAAGCGACCGCCGATCGTCGCGGTTGAGCACTTGCCCTCCGCCGCCGATGAAAATGCGCTCCTTGGCTGCTGCGTAAGCGTCGATGCCGGGATAGCGGTCGAGATGATTCTCGGTAACGTTGAGCACCGTCGCCGCGGTGGGCTTGAGGCTCTTCGTGGTTTCCAGCTGGAAGCTCGAGAGCTCGACCACGAACACGTCCGGCCACGGCGCGCCGTCCTCGTGCTCCGCCAGCGCCTCGAGCACCGGCTCGCCGATGTTGCCGACGACCTCGACCGTGAGACCCGCGGCCCGAACCAACTCGCCGGTCAGCGCCGATACGGTGGTCTTTCCGTTCGAGCCGGTGACGGCCAGCACCCGTTGACGCGGTGGCAGCGCGCGGGCGAAGAGCTCGATGTCGCCGACCAGCTCGACACCGCGCGCGACTGCGGCCTGGATCGCCGGAAGCGCTTTGGCAATTCCCGGACTGATCACCACCAGATCGGCACCGGCAAACGTGGCGTCGGTAAAGGGTCCCTTGAGGATCGGCACCCGGGCCAGCTCGGTGGCGAGCTGTCCCGCCCGCGGTGGATCGGCGCGCGTGTCGGCGACGGTGACGTGCGCGCCACGACGCATGGCCCAGCGCGCGGCCGACAGGCCCGTTGCCCCAAGTCCGAGAACGACCACCTTCCGATTGCGCCAAGTCGTTGTCATCTCAGCTTCAAGGTCGAAAGCCCGAACAACACCAGCAGCATGGTGATGATCCAGAACCTCACCACCACCTGATTCTCTTTCCATCCCTTGAGCTCGTAGTGGTGATGAAGCGGCGCCATGCGGAAGACGCGTCTGCCGGTAAGCTTGAATGACACCACCTGAATGACCACCGACAGCGTCTCGACGACGAAGACACCGCCCATGACGGCCAGCACGATTTCCTGACGCACGATGACGGCGATGGCGCCCAGTGCGGCGCCCAAGCCCAGCGCACCGACGTCGCCCATGAATACTTCGGCCGGATAGGCGTTGAACCACAAAAAGCCCAGGCCGGCGCCGGCGATCGCCGCGCAGAACACCGTCAGCTCACCCGCGCCGGGAATGTGCGGCAGGAAAAGATACGACGAATAATCGGCACGCCCGGTGACGTAGGCAAATATCCCCAGCGCAGCGCCGACCATCACCGTCGGCATGATCGCCAATCCATCGAGCCCGTCGGTGAGATTGACCGCGTTGCTGGAACCGACGATGACGCAATAGGACAAGACGATGAAGCCCCAGACGCCCAGCGGATAGGACACGGTCTTGAAGAAGGGAACGATCAAATCGGCCTTGGGCGGCAAGTCCAGGTTGAAGCCGCTCGACAACCAGGCAAAGAAGAGCTGCAGGAACTGCGCGGTCGACGGCGACGATACCGAAAACGCGAGGTACACCGCCGCGATGAGCCCGATCACCGACTGCCAGAACAACTTCGCCCGCACCGGAAGGCCCTTTGGATTGTTGTGCACGACTTTGCGATAGTCGTCGATCCATCCGATCGCGCCGAAGCCCAGCGTCACCAGCAAAACCACCCACACAAACCGGTTGCGAAGATCCGCCCAGAGCAGGGTCGTGATGACGATCGATACCAGGATCAGCGCGCCGCCCATGGTCGGCGTTCCGGCCTTGGTAAGGTGTGTTTGCGGCCCATCGTCACGAACCGATTGTCCGATCTTGTATTGCGTGAGCTTCCTGATCATCTTCGGCCCGACCAAGAACGAGATCATCAGTGCGGTCATCGTCGCGAGCACCGCGCGCAGCGTGATGTAGCCGAAGACGTTGAACGTTCGAATGTCGGCGGCTATCCAGTTGGCGAGCGCGAGCAGCATCAGCGGTCACCTGCTGTCGGTTCTCTCAGCTCGCCGAGTCGCTCGATCACGCGCTCCATTGCCATGAAGCGCGAACCCTTGACGACCACGGTCGTTCCGCGTTGCAGCGCCGCGCTCAGGTCGTGGACGAGCGAATCCTGATCGGCATAGTGCTTGCCGCCCGCGCCGAATGCAGCGACCGCGTGTGTCGCCAGATCTCCCACCGTCAGCAGGCGATCGACGCCGGCGGCGCGCGCGTATTCGCCGATTTCGCGATGGAACGCCGGGCCCTGATCGCCGACTTCGCCCATATCGCCCAATACCAGCCATTTCGCGCCCCCCGCGTTGGTCAGCACCGCGATCGCCGCCTTGACCGAATCGGGATTGGCGTTGTACGTGTCGTCAATGATCGTCGCGCCGTTGACGCCGATACGCGTATGCAATCGGCCGGAGATCGGCCGAAACGCGGTCAGCGCGATGGCCGCGGCGCCGATGCTCGCGCCCGACGCGGTGGCGGCGGCGATTGCCGCCAGCGCATTGGAGACGTTGTGTCGGCCGGGAGCCTTCAGCTCGAACGTCGCGGCACCTTCGGGAGTGGTGACCTCGACGCTGCTCCCCCACAGCCTGGTTTCACAGCGCGCGCTGATCGCTGCCGGTGCGCGCAATCCGAAATCGCGCACGACGAGCGATGCGCCGTCGGCGTTGCGACGCGCCACGACTTCGCGCCAGAACACCGCGAAGTCGTCGTCGGCATTGATCACCGCGATGCCGCTCTCGGGCAGCGCGGCGAGCACGGACGCGTGCTCCGCGGCGACTTCGGCGACGCTCTTCATGAATTCCTGGTGCTCGCGCTGGGCGTTGTTGATCACTCCGGTGGTGGGCTGCGCGATCGCGGAAAGCGTTGCGGTTTCGCCGGGATGATTCATTCCGATCTCGATTGCCGCCGCGGCGTGGCCGAGGCGCAGGCGCAGTATTGTCAAAGGCAAGCCGATCGCGTTGTTGAAGTTGCCAGCCGTCGCGAGCACCTTGTCGGCGCCAAATTGCACCCGCAGGATGGCCGCGGTCATTTCCTTGACGGTGGTCTTGCCGTTGCTGCCCACGATTCCAGCGATGGGAAGCGAGAACCGACGCCGCCAGAACTTCGCCAGTGCGCCGAGCGCCTTGATCGGGTCGGCAACGCAGAGCATCGTTTCGGCCGCGGCGTTGCGCACCGCGGCAGCGAGCTCCGCAGCGCGGTCCAAGGCGACGATCGCTACCGCCGCGCCGCGGTCGAACGCCTGCGATACGAAGTCATGACCGTCGAACTTGTCGCCTTTGATCGCGACGAACAGCTCGCCGGGTGCGAGCGAGCGCGAGTCGGTCGAGACGCCGGTGAACCAGGCATTCGGGCCTCGCAGCACGCCCCCTATCGCCCGGGCCGCTGTCGCAGCGTCCATCATCGGCCGCTCCACTCGGCGAGTGCACGCGTCGCGTGGTCCCAGTCGAGAAAGGGCGCTCGCTCGCCCGCGGTTTCCTGATAGGTCTCGTGTCCTTTGCCGGCCAGCACGACCACGTCGCCGACATGGGCGTGACTGATCGCGCCTGCGATCGCGGCGGCACGATCCAGTTGTACGCCGTAGCGACGGTTTCCGGTTTCGCGAATGCCGTGAACGATCTCGCTGGCGATGGCTTCCGGATCCTCGCTGCGCGGGTTATCGCTGGTGACGATCACACGATCGGCGATCTGCGCCGCGACGCGCCCCATTTCCGGCCGCTTGCCGCGATCGCGCTCACCGCCGCAGCCGAAAACGCACACCAGCTCGCCGCCGCTGGCGACCGCGGGGCGCAGCGCGGTCAGCACCTTTTCCAACGCATCGGGCGTATGGGCATAGTCGACGACAACCAGCGGTGCGTAGCCTCCGCCGCTTCGCTGCATGCGGCCCGGCGGTGCGTCGACGTGTGAAAGGAAATCGAGCGCTTCTTCGAATCCGACGCCGCTGACCAGCAGGACGCCGAGAACGCCGAGCAGATTGGAAGCGTTGAACGCGCCCACCAGTTCAGTCTCGACGTCGCCTTTGCCCCATGGAGTCTCGACGCGGAACGCAAGCCCCGTGGACGAGGGCGTCAGCCGCGCGCCACCGATGTCCGCAGCGCCGAGCCCGTAGGTGAGCACCTTGCGCCCTTTGGCGCGCGCGGACTCGATCAGACTTTGGCCGAACGGGTCATCGGCATTGATGACTGCCACACGCAGCCCCGGCCACGCCATGAGCTTCGCCTTGGCGGCTCCATACGCGCCCATCGTTCCGTGGTAATCGAGATGATCGCGCGAAAGGTTGGTGAAAAGCGCGATGTCGAAGTCGATTCCGTTCACGCGGCCCTGCTCAAGACCGTGCGACGAAACTTCCATCGCCACCGCCTCGGCGCTTGCCTTTTTCAGGGCGGCCAGCGTTTCATGCAGCAGGGCTGCGTCGGGTGTGGTGTTGCTGGCCGGCGAGAGCGAGCCGAGCAAACCGTTGCCGAGCGTACCCAATACGGCGCTCCTTCGGCCGGTGGCGTCGAGGCCGGTCGCGATCCAGTGCGCGCACGAGGTCTTGCCGTTGGTACCGGTGACGCCGACCATCCACAGGTCTCGCGAGGGATGGCCATAGATGAAATCGGCAATCGTGCCCACCTTGGCCTTGAGGTCCTCGATAGGCAAATGCGGAAGTTTCCAGGCGTGATTCCAATTGAAGCCGTGAGTCTCCCAGAGAACTGCGCCGGCGCCGCGTGCGATCGCGTCGGCGATGAACGCGCGACCGTCGTGGCGCGTACCCGGGTACGCCGCAAACGCGTCGCCCTCGCGCACGTCGCGGCTGTCCGAAGTGATGCGTCGCACATCGGCGCCAAGCCGTGCCAGCAGTGCGGCAACATCGGCATCGTGTGGAAAAGCGCTGCTCATGTCTCTTCGCGCACGTCGGCGCCGTCGGGCGGCAACACGACGTTGTCGGTGGGCGCGTCCGCCGGAACGCCGAGCAGATGAAGCGCGGCGCCCATGATGCTGCTGAAGACAGGCGCGGCGACCGCGCCTCCGTAATACTGCGTACCGCCGGGCTCGTCGATCATGACCGCGATCACAAGGCGCGGATTCGACGCCGGCGCGAATCCGACGAACGAAGATACGTATTTGTCGACGTACGCTCGCCCCTCGAGCTTGTGCGCGGTGCCGGTCTTGCCGGCGACACGATAGCCCGCGACCTGCGCCTTGGGCGCCGTGCCGCCGGGCGACACGGCCATTTCCAGCATGCGGCGAACCGCGCGCGCGGTTTCAGCGCTGATCACCGGCCGACCGGCAATCGCGCCGTCGACCTTGAGCAGCGATACCGGCTTCAACTCTCCGTCGGTCGCGAACACGGTGTAGGCGCGTGCCAGCTGCACCAGGTTGACCGAAATGCCGTGTCCGTAGGCCATGGTCGCCTGCTCGATCGGACGCCAGCTCTTGGCAGGGCGCAAACGGCCCGAGACCTCGCCCGGGAACCCGGTCATCGGTGCGGCGCCAAATCCGGTGGCGGACAGGGTTTGCCACATGGTCTCGGCCGGCAGCGACAGCGCGATTTTCGCGGCACCGACATTCGACGATTTCTGGATCACCTGCTCGACCGTCAGAGTCCCTTCGCGGTGCGCGTCGTGGAT
>JALZAO010000113.1 GCA_030948305.1 Pseudomonadota bacterium | reverse complement strand
ATCCGTTCCAGGCCTTCGATCCGGTGGTCGATTTCATTCGCAAGGCGGTCGAAGACCCCGACGTTCTGGCCATCAAGCAGACGGTCTACCGCACCGGCGTCAACTCCGTCCTGATGGAATCGCTGATCGAGGCGGCGCGGCGGGGCAAGGAAGTCACCGTGGTGGTCGAGCTGCTTGCCCGCTTCGATGAGGAAGCGAACATCAACTGGGCGGAGCGGCTCGAGCAGGCGGGCGCGCAAGTGGTCTACGGTGTCTTCGGTTTGAAGACGCACGCCAAGATGGCGCTGCTGCTGCGCCGGGAAAGTGATGTCTCGGGGAAAACGAAGCTGCAGCCTTATGCCCACTTGGGGACCGGCAACTACCATCCGCGCACCACGCGCCAGTACACCGATTTCGGACTGCTTACGACCAACGCCGAGATCTGCGCCGACGTCAACGAGGTATTCCTGCATATCACCAGCCTCGCCAAAGCCAACAAGTTGAAACGGCTCTGGCTGGCGCCGTTCACCATGCATCGCCACGTTCTGGAGTCGATACGTCGCGAGTTGCGGCACGCGAAAGAAGGCAAGCCGGCGCATATCATCGCCAAGATGAATGCGCTGGTCGAAGAAGCGGTGATCAAGGCGCTTTATGCGGCGTCACAGGCAGGAGTCGAGATCGACCTGATAGTCCGCGGCGCCTGTGCCTTGCGTCCGGGGGTCAAAGGGGTTTCGGATCGCATCCGCGTGCGCTCGATCGTCGGCAGATTTCTCGAGCACCACCGTATTTGGTACTTCTTGAACGACGGCAAGGAAGACGTCTATCTGGCCAGCGCCGACTGGATGGGCCGCAATCTTTTCCGCCGCATCGAAGTGTCGTTCCCGATACTCGATCCGGATCTCAAGGCACGCGTGATCGCCGAAGGACTGAAACCCTATCTTGCCGACACTCATGACGCGTGGGAGCTTGGCGAAGACGGTTGCTATCTGCGCGCCAAGCCACGGGGCCGGGCGCAGACGAGGTCGGCCCAGCAGGAGCTGCTCCTGCAGCTGGCTGAAAGCAAGGACCCGGAGCAATGACCGCCGGACGCTGTCGATGGATTTAATTCTGTTGCGGCATGCCGAAGCCGAGCCGGGCGAGCCGGATCTGGGCCGCCGGCTCACGGCCAAAGGCATCAAGCAGGCTGAAAGAATGGCGATCTGGCTCGACAGCCATCTTCCTGACACCTGCAGAATATTGGTGAGTCCGGCCGATCGCGCGCAACAAACCGCTCTCGCGCTCAAGCGTAAATTCCGGACCGTGCCCGAGCTCGGGCCCGGCGCCAGCGTTGGCGCGGTACTGGCCGCGGCCGGGTGGCCCGACGCGCGCGAGCCCGCGCTCGTGGTCGGGCACCAGCCCACACTCGGGGAAGTGGCGGCCTTTCTGCTTTCCGAGCAGGACGCTTCGTGGAGCGTGCGCAAGGGCGCCGTGTGGTGGCTTTCCAACCGCGTGCGCGAAAACTCCACCGCAGTCGTGGTGCGCGTGGTCATCGGCCCGGATTTCGTTTGAGCCTGATGTCTCTCAGCTCAAAGCCGACGTACATTGCATCTGCTTTATCGTCGGAACCTCAGGCAGCAGACTAGAGACGTTTCCATGGATGACCCAACTCCTTCCATTGACGGCGCTCCTTCGCCAGCAGATGCGCAGTCAGAGGATGTTTCGCGAGCCAACGCTCGGACACGGCGAGTCCGATGCGCCCGCCGCCAGTGAGCTCTATGCGCGGCAGCGCAGTGATCGTGCGGGCATGATGAAAAAGAACCGCGAGCCGTAGCGAGAGCAACTGCGCGCGCAAATCCGCGTCGCCGAGCGCTGCGCTCACTTTGGCAAGACCTCCCCGGCATCCATACACCAGAATGGCCAACCGCGATTGCTCACCTGCCGAAAAACCGGGCATGTCCGCGTGCTGCAGAATGTACGCGCCGTGTTTATGAAAGCTTAAATGGGCGACCGACATGCCGACTTCGTGCAGTAGAGACGCCCACGTCAGCAGCTGGATTTGCGCGGGATCCCGAACAGGCGTGACGCGCCGATAGAGGGCTGCGGCCAGCGCCGCAACGCGCGCCGCGTGTGCCCGTTCGATACGGTAGCGGTCGACGAAGCGCTCGACCGTCAATTTGCGGACGTCCTCGTCGATTGTCCGCCCCAGCAAATCGTACAGAACGCCGAGCCGGAGCGCGCCGCCCACCGGATCGATGCGCGGTATCCGAAGCTCCGCGACTGCCGCGGACATGATCGCCAGCCCGCCGGCCAGCACCGGCGCGCGCTCGGGCTTGAGAGCGCTGACATGCAAACGATGGACGTTGCCTGCCTGAATCAGGCGCTTCTTCAGCCGCGCAAGGCCGATGGGCGTAATTCCGCGCGGCGAGAATGCGTTCTGCTCGAGGATTTCCGCGAGCGCCGCGGCGGTGCCTGAGGAAGCAAAAGCATCTCGCCAATGGCTTGGTCCGAATTCGCTCGCGATCGCTTCGATCTCGACCCGTGCCGCCGTTTCCGCCGCATCGAACGCCCCGGCGGTGACCTTCCCGTTGGGGAAAAAGCGCTGCGTCATCCCGACGCATCCGATTCTCAGCGATTCGAGCCGCTCGGGCTCGAGCCCGCGGCCAATGATGAGCTCCGTCGAACCGCCGCCGATGTCGATGACCAAACGCGGCGCGGCCGATGGCGGGAGCACATGTGCCACGCCGAGATAGATCAGGCGCGCTTCTTCGTGACCGCCGATGACATCGATCGGAAAGCCCAGCGCGCGCTCGGCCTGCGGCAGAAACTCGCGCGCATTTTTCGCCACCCGAAAGGTATTGGTCGCGACCGCGCGCACGGCGGACGGATGCACGCCCGAAAGGCGCTCGTGGAAGCGCTGCAGGCATTCGATCGCTGCTTTCATCGCCGCGGGTTTGATTCTGCCGTGGCGGTCGAGGCCGGCACCGAAGCGCAGTGTCTCGCGCCAGGTGTCCTGGCGATAGATCTGGCCGCCCTCGACACGGCCGATCTCGAGCCGGAAGCTGTTCGATCCCAGATCGACGACGGCGAGAGTCGCGGCGCTCACGCGGGTCCCGTGGATCCCGCGGCCCGAGGGGTCGGAAGATGAGCTGCAATCGGCATGGCGTTGCGGATCGGCTCGAGCATGACGAAACGTGGATGACGAGCTATTAGCCTAGCAGAAAGCACGTACTGCGGCGCTGCTGGCTTTGGCAGCCCGCACCTTTCTGCTACGCTCGCGGGTGATCGATCCGGCGTGAGAAAAGCGATGGCGGTTGACTATCTGCAGAAGATCCTGACCGCGAAGGTGTACGACGTCGCGATCGAGTCTCCGCTCGACCTCATGCCGACGCTGTCGCGCCGCATCGGCAATCGCGTACTGCTCAAGCGCGAAGACCAGCAGCCCGTTTTCTCCTTCAAGCTGCGCGGCGCCTATAACAAGATGGCGCACCTTTCCGTCGCCGAGCGCGCGCGCGGTGTGATCACCGCGTCGGCCGGAAATCACGCGCAGGGCGTGGCTCTTGCGGCGCAAAGGCTCTCCTGCAAGGCGACGATCGTGATGCCGATCACGACGCCCAAGATCAAGATCCAGGCGGTCGAGACGCGCGGAGCGAAGGTCGTGCTCCACGGCGATTCATTCAGCGACGCCTACGCCCACGCGCTCAAGTTGCAGAAAGCGCGGCGAGCGACCTTCGTTCATCCTTACGACGATCCCGATGTGATTGCCGGTCAGGGTACGATCGCGGTGGAAATCCTGCGTCAGTTGCAGGCGCCCATCGACGCGATTTTTGTCGCCATCGGCGGTGGCGGCCTGATTTCAGGGATCGCGTCGTACGTCAAGCGGGTGCGGCCTGAAATCAAAGTTATCGGCGTCCAGCCGGTGGATTCGGACGCGATGGCGCGCTCCATCGCCGCGGGGCGCCGCGTCAAGCTCCAGCATGTCGGGCTGTTTGCCGACGGCGTGGCGGTAAGAGAGGTAGGCAAGGAGACATTCCGCATTTGCCGCGAGCTGGTCGACGACATCGTGCTGGTCGATACCGACGCCATTTGCGCGGCGCTCAAGGATGTGTTCGAGGACACGAGATCGATCCTCGAGCCGGCGGGCGCGCTGTCGGTCGCGGGGCTTAAAGCTTGGTGCGATCGTCACCGCTTTCGCAATCGAACGCTGGTTGGGATCGCTTGCGGCGCGAACATGAATTTCGACCGTTTGCGATTCGTCGCCGAACAAGCCGAGCTGGGCGAGGAGCGTGAGGCGATACTCGCCGTGACGATCCCTGAGCGGCCGGGCAGCTTCCGGCAATTCTGCGCACTTCTCGGCAAGCGAAACGTCACCGAGTTCAATTATCGCTACGCCGACTCCAGGATCGCACACCTGTTCGTGGGCATCGAAGTGAGCGACCGGCACGAGACCGCGGAACTGCTTCGCGCCATGCGCAAGCGCCGGATCGAGGCCTACGATCTGTCAAGCAATGAGATGGCCAAGGTTCACGTCAGGCATCTGGTCGGAGGGCATGCGCCGGCGGCGGAAAACGAGATTCTTTACCGTTTCGAGTTTCCGGAGCGTCCCGGGGCGCTGATGAAGTTCCTGAACAGCATGAGTCGCGGCTGGAACATCAGTTTGTTCCATTATCGCAACCACGGCGCCGATTACGGGCGTGTTTTGGTCGGAATGCAGGTTCCCCCCTCCGATAATGCGGTATTCCGAGAATTTCTCGATCGTCTGGGCTATCCGAGCGTCGAAGAGACGTCAAATCCGGCGTATCGCATGTTTCTTGGACGCTGAAGGTGCCCAATTGCGGCATATAGTCCCTCTAATCCGCGATAGTCTTGTTGCAAATTCCTCAACAGGCAGGAGTTTCCCGGTTCTGGCAAGGATTATGCTCTAGGCATTTGCCTGTATCCGTGGCAAACTTTGGCGAGGTAGGAATGGAAACGATAGCCGTCTATGAAGTCTCGGTCGAAAACGTAGGGAGCATTGAATTGCCGGAACCAGCCGCACTGGCGGGAGTGAAAGTTATGGTGATCGACGATAGCAACACGATTCGTCGGAGCGCCGAGATTTTTTTGCTCCAGGCCGGGTGCACGGTGATCCTTGCCGAGGACGGATTCGACGCATTGTGCAAGATCGCCGACCATCAGCCCGACATGATCTTTGTCGACATCATGATGCCTCGGCTCGATGGATACCAGACGTGCTCGCTGATCAAGAAAAACACGCGCTTTCATCAGACGCCGGTGGTTATGCTGTCGTCCAAAGACGGATTGTTTGATCGTGCGCGAGGCCGTATGGTCGGGTCGGACCAATATCTGACCAAGCCTTTTACCAAAGAAAGTCTGCTCAAGGCCGTAGGTACGCATGTTAAGGCAGCCGCGCATTGACACGGCGCCGGACAACGCCCGGGGGCGCAGCGAAGGGTGGGGAATGATGGCAATCAAGCGGGTTCTGATCGTCGATGACTCTCCGACGGAGCGTCACGTCCTGAACGACATGCTGACCAAGGCGGGCTACGAGGTCGTCGCCAGCGACAACGGAGAGGATGCCATCCTCAAGGCCAAGACGGTAAAGCCGGACCTGATTCTCATGGACGTGGTGATGCCGGGGCTGAACGGTTTCCAGGCGACCCGGGCCATCAGCCGCGATCCTGTCACGCGCACTGTCCCGATCATTCTTTGCACGTCCAAGAGTCAGGAAACCGACAAGATCTGGGGTATGCGGCAGGGCGCCCGCGACTACATCGTCAAGCCCGTGAACCGCGACGAGCTGCTCGCGAAGATCACGGCGCTGGGCTAGCTC
>JALZAO010000112.1 GCA_030948305.1 Pseudomonadota bacterium | reverse complement strand
CGACGCTGAAGCGCACCTTGCTCGCCGTTTTCGGGATGAGGCTTCGCAACAGGCGCTTGCGCTCGCTCAAGCTCACTCCCTGCAAGTCGTAGCCGTCGAGGTAGAGCACATCGAACACGAAATAGATCAGCCGCTCGCCTGCCGGATCGGACAGAGCGTTTTGCAGCGCCTGGAAACTCGTTCGCCCGCGATCATCGACCACGGTGACTTCGCCGTCGAGCCACGCCGACGTAAGTCCGAGCTCGCCAACCGCGTCGGCGACGCCGCCGAGCGCAGCGGTCCACTCCTTGCCGTTGCGCGAAAATATCGTGACTTTGCCCTGGTCGATTCGACACAACATGCGGTAGCCGTCGAACTTGATCTCGTGCAGCCATTCGTCCCCTTGCGGAATGGCATCGACCAGCGTCGCGAGCATCGGCGAGAGCGAGGTTGGCACCTTGGCGACGCGGGCGCCGACAATCGCCGACGGGCCGTCCGCGCCCTTCCGGGATTTGACCGGTGACGACTTGGCCTTGCTCACCGCGCCGGCGCGAACGTTCGCCGCCACCGACTTGTTGGAATGCCAGACGTGCTCGCGCTCTTCGGCGATGTCCTCGAGGCTGCGCCCCGAGAGCACGCTTTCCGGCGCATCGTCCACGATGCGCGCGTCGGCGCCGCGCTGGGCGAACGAATCGTTCTCCTTAATCAGCAGCCACGCCTTGTCGCCGCTCTTGCCACCGTACTTGCTGCTGTGGGTCTTCACCAGCGTCCAGCCGCCGTTGAGTTTCTCGCCCTCGAGCTCGAACTTGAGATGGCCCTTGGCATAGCCCGCGACCGGGTCGCCTTTTGGAATCCATGTTCCGCGGTCCCACAGCAATACCGTACCGGCGCCATATTGCTTCGCGGGAATAATACCTTCGAAGGATCCGTACTCGATTGGATGGTCTTCGACGTGCATCGCCAGGCGTTTGTCGGCCGGGTCGAGGCTCGGGCCCTTGGGGACGGCCCAGCTCAACAGCACTCCATTGAGCTCGAGCCGGAAATCGTAGTGGAGATGACTGGCGGCGTGCTTCTGGATGACGAACGACAACGCCCGGCGCGGGCGTGGGTTCACGCGGCCGCTGGGTTCCGGAGTGATCTTGAAGTCACGCTTTTCGCGGTACCGTTCGAGAGCCATGGCGCTTTCGCTCGCGAGTATCGAAGTCCGCCGACAGTCGAATCGCTGATCTTTAGGCGCGCTTGCGCTTGGCCGGCGTCTTGGCCGGGCCGCGGGCCGACCCGACGACGCGTAGCGCAGGCTTGGCGCTCGTTTCCGGCTTGGGCGAACGCCGCGGGTCGACTGCCCTGCGCCGCGAGCCTCCCTTGTCGAGGCTTTGCTTGAGCAGCGCCGCAAGGTCGATCACTTGCGCCGACCTCGGCGCTTCGCTTTCCCCGGACTCGGGCTCGGTGATCTCCTTGGTTTCGCCTTTCTTGATCTTCTCCTTGATTCGCCGCATCAGGTCCTGGTGATAGGTGTCCTTGAACTCGCTGGCCTTCCAGGACTCGGTCATGTCGTCGATCAGCCGCTTGGCCAGATCGACCTCCTTGCTCGTGACGTGGGCCCCCTTCAGTCCCTCCGCCGGCAAGGCGAAATCCTTGGTCGGGCGCAGCTCGTCGTCATAGCGAAGCGTGTTGAGCATCAGAATCTTGCCCACGGGCACGACCACCGCGAGGTGCTGCGCCGTGCGTATCACGACCTGGGCGATGGCCGCGCGGCCGGTCGAGCGCAGCGTCTCCCGAAGCAGCGCGTAGACCTTTTGGCCACGCTCCGTCGGCACGAGGTAGTAGGGCGTATCGAAATACTGGGGCGGGATCTCGCCCGCCGGAACGAACGCCTCGATGTCGATCGTTTGCGACGCCTTGACGTTCGCGCGCCGAAAATCCTCGTCGGAAAGCACCACGTACTGGTCCTTTTCGTACTCGTAGCCTTTGACGACGTTGTTCCAGTCGACCTCCTTGCCACTCTTCTTGCTGTAGCGCTTGTATCCCACGGGCGAGAAATCGCGCTTATCGAGCATGGAGAACTTGAACTCCTTGCGCTCCTCCGCGGGATAGAGCTCGACCGGGATATGCACCAGGCCGAAGGTGATGGCACCTTTCCACAGGGCGCGCGCCATGCTTATGCCCCTTCTTTCGTTTGTACTACGTCGACGGTGATGCACTCGACGCAAAGGCCGAAGGCCGTAGCGCGGATGATGAGGGCCCCGCATCCGTGGCATGCGATGAGCGGCCGCTCTCCGGAAAGCTGGCAGCCGTCGGATCTGCAAGCTGCCAAGTCGCACCAGTGCATGTCATGCGGGCAGACGAACATCGTTCGCGCCATCGAGGGAGCAGCGTCAACTCTCGCCGATCGCCCTGCCGCTTTGTATCGGTCTTATGCTTATTTCCGCGTCGGAATTGCGGAGGTGTTCCGTCAGAGCGGGACTTACGCGACTGCGGCAGCAGCAGCTTAGGATCCGTCTCCAAACCTAGTAGCTAACGAGGAGTTGGCGGAGGCGGTCTCCTGCCGCACCATGAGCGCGAGACAGTCGTCCGCGGATATCGGTTCGCTGTACAGAAAACCCTGCATGACGTCACAGCCGTTGTCGCGAAGGAATGCGAGTTGCTCCATCGTCTCCACGCCCTCCGCGACCACGCGAAGGTTCATGTTGTGGCCGAGCGCGATAATAGCTCTGGCGATGGCGGCGTCATCGGGACTGGTGGTCAGGTCGCGAATAAAGGTCTGATCGATCTTCAGCCGATCGATCGGAAAGTGGCGGAGATAACTCAGGCTCGAATAACCCGAGCCAAAATCATCGATCGCGAGTTTGACACCGAGGCCCTTCAGCTTGAGCAATGTTGCCCGCGCGGTCTCTGGATCTTCCATCAGCAGGCTCTCGGTCAGCTCGAGCTCGAGCCACTGCGCGTCGAGCCCGCTCGATGCCAGCACCGCTGCGACCGTCTGAAACAAATCGCCGCGGAATTGCCGCGCCGAGACGTTCACGCCGATGCAAAGCGGCGCCGTGCTTGCCTGCCACGCGACCCCCTGGGCGCATGCGCGGGCGAGAGCCCATCGACCGATCGGCACAATCAGGCCCGATTTTTCGGCAAGCGGGATGAATCGCCCGGGCGGAACCACGCCAAGCTCGGGATGCTGCCACCGGGCGAGCGCCTCGACGCCGATGATACGACCGCTCTCCAGATCGACCTGCGGCTGGTACTCAAGAAACAGCTCATTGCTCTCGAGCGCGCGACGCAATTGATTCTCCAGCGTAACCCGCTCGCGTTTGAGCGTGGTCATCAGTGGCGTGTAAGACTGCAGATTGTTTTTTCCCTTGTCCTTGGCGTAGTACATCGCCGTGTCCGCGTTCTTGAGCAAGGTCTCGACATTGCGGCTGTCGTGCGGGTAGACGGTAAGGCCCGCGCTGGCAGTGACCGCAAATTCCTGCTTTTCGAGCGTGAGCGGCTTCGTCAGCGCGCCCAGCACCTTGTGCGCGACGGCGGATGCTTCGTCGCGATCGTGGAGGTCCTCCAGAATCACCGTGAACTCATCGCCGCCCAGGCGAGCGACCGTGTCGCCCTCGCGCAGCGAATGCTTGAGCCGCGCGCCGACGGCGCGCAGCAGGCGGTCGCCAGCCTTGTGACCGAGGGTGTCGTTGATCTCCTTGAATCCGTCGAGATCGAGAAAGATGAGCGCCAGCGCCGATTTTCTCCGACGGGCACGCGCCATGGCCTGCAAGAGGCGGTCATGGAAAAGCGTGCGATTGGGCAGGCCGGTGATGGAGTCGAACTGTGCAACATGAGACAGCCGCTCTTCGACCCGATGCCTTCCAATGGCGGTGCCCAATGCGGTGGCGATCGCCTTCAGGAAGTTGCAGTCTTCCCTGCTAAAGCCGCACGCATCGCGCCTGTAGGCACCCAGAATTCCAAACGGTCCATCGGATGTAGGGATCGCGACCTCGACACCGCTCAGCAGGCGATGGCTTTGCACGAACGACGAAAGAATGGAGTGTCCGGCGTCGTGAATGCTTGGCACCAGCACCGGGTTACCCGAGCTCAGCGCGGCGCGGATCGACGACCCTGGGTCGGCGTTGACCGTCACGCTGCCCACCGAATTCGCGTTCCATCCCACGCCGGCGACCAGCATCAGATCCTGCCGTCCGTGAACGATGCGAAGAACGCCGGAATGGTCGATGTCGAGCCCCGAGGTCACCATCGCCGCCGCGTTCGAGACCAGCCCGTCGATGTCGCGACTCTCGAGCGCGTATTGTCCGTACACCGCGATGGCCTCTTGCTGCAAGGCATGCGTCCGAACGGCGTTCTCGGAAGTCTTGGACGCCGTGATGTCGATGACCAGTGCGTAGCTGCCTTTGACGAAGCCCAGGGCATCGATGTCGGGCGCGAACGAAATCTGCATCTGCCGCTTGACGCCTTCGCTGGACTCACGCTCCGCCTCGTAGGACACCGCTTGGCCGTCCATGACGCGGTGCAAATAGGGAACGATGGCCTCGAAATTGTCTTTTCCAATTACTTCTGACATGTGCTTGCCGAGAATGCCGGCTTTGCTAAAACCAAAAAAGGTGGCGTACTGCGAATTGGAAAATCCGCACACGAAGTCTCGATCGAAGTAGACGATCATCGCCGGGACGTTCTCGGTGACCAGGTGCAGCTGCATCTCGCTTGAGCGAAGCGCCATCTCGGCGCGATCCAGCGCGGACATGTCCCCTTCGGCCAGTCGAGGGCGCAACAGCGCCTCCGTCGAGACCCCGGGGAAAGGCACTACGTTGCGAAGCTTTTTTTCGGCCATCGAAGCGGCGATTCACAAGCGACTGTAAGCGTCGAAGGTCCGGCGGAAACTTGGACACGGCGGGTCTCGACGACGGGACCCGTCCCGGACCACCCCATCGCGGCTAATGCCTTGAATTTCCAGCCGAATGGCGATGGCCAGCGAACCCGCATGCCCGATACCGAGGTATTCGGGGCAGCTTTTTCGCCCACGTTACCTTTGGAGTCTTAGCAAACCCCATGCCGCCCATAGGCGGCGTCGCCTCATGGAGTGCCCAGGGCCAGAACCGCACGTGCTAGGGGGTATATGGCAACGATGCTGCGGGTGCCCCCGCCCGCGGTGCCCCCAAACGTAGGCTATGGTTGCCCATGGTGCCGTTAGGCAGCCTGACGGGATAGGGCCGGGCAGGGCTTGCGGGCCGATAGCGGCCGCTGACCCTACACGGCACTTTTGGGCCACAATCGGCGTGCCACATCTTTAGGAACCGCCATGCGGTATCGCCTTACGCTGCTCGTATAGCTCCTGTTCCCGGTCTCAGCAATGGCGGAGCATTCGACTTGGTTTGCAGCTATTCCGCGGGTGCGCAGCCACCGCAAGACGTAACGTATCACGTTGATAGGGATCGCAAAACTATCAACGGATACGCGGCGAATATCACCGACAGCGCGATTAGCTGGGAAAGCACCGGCAGCGACGGAAGGCGTGGATTTGCACCCGATAAACCGCTGCACGGGAAGCTTCGCGAAGCCCATTACGTCTCGCCTCAACCCAACGATGTCGGGATTCGCGGCACTTGCGTTAAACCTACCCAGCGTCAGTTCTGATTCTTGCGGCCAAGCGTAATGCCCACGCTGGCGCGGTCAAACTAAACCCTATGCTTCGCATTAGCCGCCACGCAGCCGCGATAAACGAATGCCTCGATGCGGTGCACCTTGCGCGCGATCTAACCCGATTGCACCAAGCGCCCGCCGCAACCCTTGTGGCGGGCGCGGCGACGTTGGCGAGGGTTT
>JALZAO010000111.1:1004-5796 GCA_030948305.1 Pseudomonadota bacterium | reverse complement strand
TGGGCATCCGCAGCTCTGTGTCAAGCAAACACTGTTCCACCGCTCTACCAGGCTTTGCAACGGGTTTAGCAGCGCGGGCATGACGTCCTCGTGACCCGGTGCCCAGGCGCTGGTGCTGCGGACGGTTTGACCCTCACGGCGGAGTGAATCAGACTCCATTATTCAACGGAGTCATTCGTGAGCTATTTAATCCTCGGTCTCGTTTTCTTTCTCGGCATCCATTCAGTGCGCGTCGTCGCCAATGACTGGCGCACTGCCCAGATCGCGCGCATCGGCGAAGGGCCGTGGAAGGGTCTTTACTCGCTCTCCTCGCTGGTGGGATTCGCGCTGATTATATGGGGATACGGCCAGGCGCGGCTCGATCCGGTGTTGTTATGGAGTTCCCCGCTGTGGACGCGCTATCTCGCGGCTCCACTCACGCTGCTCACCTTCGTGCTAGTTACCGCGGCGTATTTGCCCGGTACGCGAATCAAGGCTTGGTTAGGCAGCCCGATGGTACTGGGGGTGAAGCTCTGGGCCTTTGCCCATTTGGTGGCCAATGGCACGCTTGCCGCCGCGGTGCTGTTCGGAAGTTTTCTGGTTTGGGCGGTCGTGGTTTTTGCGTCGGAGCGAAGGCGGGATCGGACCACGGGCGTCGTCTATCCCAAAGGCTCCTTAGCGCGCGATGCGGTGGCGACGGTGATCGGGGTGGCAGCTTGGGTGCTGTTTGCGTTCTGGCTTCACGGCTGGCTGTTTCGAGTGCGGCCGCTTGGATGAACGGCTTGGCCCCTATTCGTTGAGCCCAATGGGAGCCAGGTACTGCTGACGGTAAGTCTCGAAGGGAACTGCTTCCGCGGCCTCGATCCGACGCTGCTCGACGAACGATTCCTCCGCCTGGAGCGCGAACCGGTTGGCAACGTCCTCGGACAGCGGCAGTTTCAGAATCGCTTCGCGGTGTGCGCGCGACTGTGCGAGTGCGAAATGAACGTAGGAGTTGTTGTGGTCGCGCGCCATCGTTTGCAGGACGCGGGCCGAAGGCGTCGATGCGGGATCGTCGAGCCCCGCAACAGCCGCCGCAAGCGCGTCGCGATGCAAATTGCCGCCGGTTGCCGTGTCCAGCGCGGCGGCGATCTGCTCGCACTCGGCGAGCACCTCGCCGCCCCACTCGGCGAGCGGTACTTGCTGCGACCCTCTCGTCAGGCGCAGCCCCGGCTCGCGACCGCGCGAGGCGACGCGCTGCTTGTTGCCGATGATGTCGCCAAGCTCCTGTGGCGTGTCGGGCGGGCTGTCGCAAAGCAGACAGTGCAGCAGGAACACGTCGAGCAAGCGCAGCGTGCTGGCGACGATGCCGACCGGGTAGAACGGATCGAGGTCCATCAGCCGCACTTCCACGTACTCGACGCCGCGATCGCGCAAGGCGTGCAGTGGGCGCTCGCCGGGCCGGATCACGCGCTTGGGGCGGATAGTGCCGTAGAACTCGTTTTCGATTTGCAGCAGGCTGGTGGCGAGCTGATGATAGTCGTCGCCTTCGCGGATGCCGATGGCTTCGTACGCCGGATACGGCTGGGTGAGCGCCTGCTGCAGCGAGGCGCCGTAGCTCTCGAGGCTGTTGTAACTCACCGCCAGCGAAGACTGCGCGTCGCTCTGGTAGCCCAGCCGCCCCATGCGCAGCGATGTCGCGTAGGGCAGATAGAGAGTGTCCCCGCTCAAACGCAGGAGCTCGTGCTCGCGGCCTTCGACGAAGGTCGAGCACACCGCGGGAGACGCGCCAAAGAGATAGAGCAACAGCCACGAGTGACGGCGGAAGTTACGGATCAGCGAGAAATAGGCCTCGTTGGATTGCGCTTCGGGCAGCGAAAAGTTGTAGTGGATGCCGGAGATCGTCTGCATGCGCCGGCCGTAGCGATGCGAGAGGCCCATGCGGTAGACGCTCTTCGCACGGCCGACGTTGGAGCTGCCGTAGCGGCCCAAGGGTATCTTGTCGTCCGCGGGCAGCCGGCAGGGCATGCTCGCGGCCCAGAGCAGCTCGTCGCCTATCGCGCGGTAGACGACCTGGTGGATCTCGGTGAGCTCCTTGAGGCAAGCGTCGGCATTGGAATGCACGCCGGTGATGAGCTCGACTTGCGACTCGCTGAAGTCGGTGGTGATGTGCGGATGGGTGAGCGCCGACCCAAGCCGAGCCGGATGCGGCGTCGTGGCCAGCAAGCCGTCGGGCTGCACGCGCAGGCTTTCTTTTTCGATACCGCGGCGGAGGCTGTTCAGCACCTCGCGCGGCAGCGCGATCAGACGTTCTTCGAGCGGCAAAACGAGTTCGGACAGCACATTTGCTCCAGTTTGCCCATTTCGTCAGCGCAAGCCACCCAGTATTTCCAGCGTAGTCAGGCGCAGCAATTGCAATTCGTCGGTGATCTTCACCATCGCCTCGTCGTTGGTCCCGAGACCCTCGACATTATCCCGCCATGCGGCCCACAGCCGCTCCGCCTCCGCCGGACCTGGAGCAGGCAAGACTTGGGCGAGATCGCGAATATAAATCATCCTGCCAAATCCCTGCACCGGATCGCCAAGCTGGCGGTTCTTCTGAAAATGCAAGTATTCCACGACGATCTGCGCTTCGCCCAGATTCTTGAGCGTCTCGAACGCGGCGATGCGCACACTGTGATTGATTTCGGTCTTCTCGTTGCGCCAGGTGTTATACGCCATCCCCGTAAGGGCGACGATCATGCTCATGATGGCGACGATGTTGGCGCGAATCTGCGCCAGAATTTGCGCGCGGTTGATTACGATCTTCATTTGACCGCCTCCAGATGATTCACAGCCCGGCATTGTCGCAGAAACATGGAAAAGCTAGGAGCAAGGGTTCCAGTGCCCGATTGAGATAAGCCCGCGGCTGCGACACGCCTAAGGCGAGCCGTTGAACGTCAATTGCGCTAAGATGAAACGCGATGTGGTCGCGCCTGGCCAAGGCACGGAATATCGAGATCAATGACTAGAGCGGTATCCAACCGCGCCTCAACGCGGAGATCCAATGGCTCACAACACCCAAGTAAGCGCCGACGCTCACGCGCCGCCCGTGACGCAAATGCTTGCCGACTTCGTGACCAAGCATCCGTCGCAGGGCTGGGATGCGAGCGTCGATAAGGAGGCGCATCGGACCTTGTTGAACTGGGCCGGTTGCGCGATTGGCGCATCGCGACACCCGACCGTCAAAGCGGCGCTTGCCGCGGTCATGGAGCTTGCGCCAACGGCCCAAGCGACGATCCTCGGGCGCGTCGAGCAGGTTGACGTCGCCAGCGCAGCGCTGCTGAACGGCATCACGTCGCACACCTTCGATTTCGACGATACGCATCTTTTGACCATCATCCATCCCGCCGGGCCGGTCGCCTCCGCGCTGCTGGCGCTCGCGGAACACTACGGCGCGACGGGAAGGCAGTTCATCGACGCGCTGGTGCTCGGCATCGACGTCGAGTGCCGCGTCGGCAACATGATCTACCCGGAGCATTACGATCGCGGCTGGCATATCACCGGCTCGACCGGAATGCTCGGCGCTGCCGCCGCGTGCGCGCGACTGCTCGGGCTTGACGCGGGCAGGACCGCGATGGCGCTGGGCATCGCCGCGTCGCAGCCCATTGGCGTGCGCGAGCAGTTCGGGTCGATGACCAAGGCCTTTCACATCGGCGGCGCCGCGCGGGCGGGATTGATGTCGGCGTTGATGGCGAAGCATGGTTATACCGCGTCGAGACGCGCGATCGAAGCGCCGCGTGGCCTGGCGCAGACCTACTCGACCAAGTGCGACTGGAACGAGATCACCGCCGAGCTTGGTAAACGCTTCGAGATTTCGTTCAATACCTACAAGCCGTTCGCCTGCGGAATCGTGATTCATCCCAGCATCGATGGTTGCCTGCAGCTCCGCAATGCGAACCGCGTGGCCGTCGACGACATCGAGCGCATCGACCTCAAGGTGCATTCGCTGGTGCTCGAGCTGACCGGCAAGACCGCGCCGCGTACAGGGCTCGAAGCCAAGTTCAGCGTCTACCACGCCTGCGCGGCGGGCATTCTGCTCGGCGAAGTCGGCGAGCACGCATTCTCGGATGAAGTCGTCGCCAGGGCCGACGTGATCGCGTTGCGCGACCGGATCAAGGCCAGCGTCGACGATGGAATCGATGAGGCGTCCGCGGACGTGGCCATCACCTGTAAGGATGGCCGCAAGCTGCACCTGTTCGTCGAGCATGCGATCGGCAGCGTGCAGCGTCCGATGAGCGACGCCGATCTGCAGCGCAAGTTTCACGGTCTGGTCGACCCTGTTTTGGGCGACGCGCGCGCCGGCCGCCTGATCGAGCAATGCGCAAGCTTATCGGGCGCCGCGGATGTGCGCGCGCTGACGGCGTCGGCGCGCGCTTCCGCTGAAAGCATTGCCGCTGAATAAATACCGCGCTACAAAGCGGAGCCGCTCCTCGCGAGCAAGATCGGCGTGATCGTCAACGATACCGGCAGCGCGGAGGTCGTGACAAAGAATCTGCGCGTGTAGTCGAACTCGCCGATGCCTCCGACACAGATCCAGCACAGTTGCGCGGTGCGCACCCGCAGCCAATGCGAGCCCGGCGGAAGATTGACCGTGGCGGTGGCTCCCGAGCTGGTGAACGTGAGCGCGGACCTCGGCAGCCTCATCCCATCCAGCTCGACGATGGGTCCCATGCCCAGACCGCCACTCGGCCAGGTGAGTTGAATCGTCACGGGAACTCGCAATTCGGTGCCACTTACCAGCTCACCGTCTCTCGGAGAGATCACGAGTGACGTGCAGCCACACGCCAATGCG
>JALZAO010000111.1:0-994 GCA_030948305.1 Pseudomonadota bacterium | reverse complement strand
AAAATCCAGCGTATCGACATATCTTCCTCCCCAGGTGGCCACGGGTTGCGGCAGGGTTTCATTCGCACCGACGAGCCAACTTCTTTGCGTCGCTGTAACGGGCGACGAATCTGCGTCACTATGCGCCGCCGGAGCGCATCCGGCAACAATCGCAGCGGCAAAAGGGGATATAGCGGGACGGCTGCAGCCACCGAATCAACTTTCGCGAACGCGTTCTTACGCACCCGGTGACGACCGAAGCGCTGAATAAATTCGGCGCTGCCGCCCTTAGCGAGCGTCGCCAGCCGGCGCGATGGCGGCGCCCTCGACGTGGTTGCGAGCGAGCGAGGCCGCGACGAAGCCGGACGCTTTCATCTCCTCGATGAAGGCGCGCAGATATCCTGCCCCCGCTTCGCGGCCACGTGGCGCGCCCATCGCCTGATTGATCACCATGAACCGGCCCTCGAGCAGACGCAATCCGGGAATGCGCCGGGCATCGGCCTCGAGCTGCTGCTTCACGCCGGCGCGGACTTCGAGCTTCTGCGCGACGAACATGTCGGTGACCTCGCCGGAGGTGGGCGTTCGCACCAGCGTCGCCTGCTTGAGCACACGCGATAGATAAAGATCGTAGGCGCTGCCCGTGGCGACGGCGACGCGAACGCCCGGCCGATCGACGTCCTCATTGCTGCGGATCAGTGAATCGCGAGGGACCACATAGACGCCTTCGATCACGACGTACGGCGGAGTGTAGGTGATCTCGGCCGCGCGAACCGGGTCGATCGCGAGAAAGGCGACGTCCCACGCGCCGGACTTGAGCGCTTCCACGACCTTGCCGGCGGCGTCGTAGCTCACCAGCTCGACCGGCACGCCAAGGCGGCGGCCGAGCTCTCGCGCGAGATCGACCGACACGCCGCGCGCCTCGCCTGTCGCCGCGTCTTTGGCGGCGAGAACCGGATTGCCGAAGTTGATCGCCGCCCGCAGCTTGCCGGTCGGCGCCAGCGCGGCAGCGGCAAGC
>JALZAO010000110.1 GCA_030948305.1 Pseudomonadota bacterium | reverse complement strand
GGCTGTAGCCGGCGAGCGTCGAGATGACCAGGCTGATGAGCGTCGCACCCACCGTGACGATGGCGCTGTTGGCAAGCCAGGTCAGCACGGGCTTCCGTGCGAGGACCGCGGTAAACGCGTCGAGCGAGAGTGCGGAGAGTCTCGGCAGCAGGACCGGATCGCGCGAGCGCGTCAGCTCGCTCGGCAGCATCGACGTCAGCAGCATCCAGTAGATGGGAAAGAGCACGATGGCGGCAACGGCCAGCGCGGCAAGCAGGAGCAGCCACTGGCGCGAACGGGTCATGAGCGACACTGGATTCCCGCTTTCGCGGGAATGACGAAAGGTGAAAGTAGGTGCACTAGAAATACTCGCGGCGAATGGTGCGCATGGACAATAGCACCAGCAGCACGGCCATCGTCATCGTCAGCACACCCAGCGCCGACGCGGTGCCCATGCGAAAGAACGAGAACGCTTCCTGGTAGATGCGCACCGCGAGCGTCTCCGTGGCGCGATCGGGCCCGCCGCCGGTGGTGAGATAGATGATGTCGAATTCGCGCAGCGCCCAGAGCGTGTTCAGTATCGCGGCCAGAGCCGCCGACGGACGTATCCCCGGCCAGGTGATGTAGCGAAAGCGCTGCCACGATGTTGCACCATCGACGCGCGCCGCTTCGTACAGGCTCGCCGGGATCGCCTGCAACGCAGCGAGCAGCGTCAGCGTAAAAAACGGATACGCTTTCCATACGGTCGGCACGATGACCGCCGCGAGCGCGGTGTCGTCATTGGCGAACCAGGCCAGATCGGTGACAAGCAATCCCGCCTGCCGCAATACCGCGTTGACGACGCCGAACGAGCCGTCGAGAAGCCACAGGAACACGATGCTCACGATGACACCGGGAACGGCCCACGGCAGCAGAATGAAACTGCGCAGCCACCTTCGTCCGGGAAATGCGCGGTTGAGGAGCAGCGCAGCGCCGAGCCCGATCAGAAAGGCCGGGCCGATGGTCCCCAGCAGGTAGATCACGGTGACGCCGACCGAATGCCACGTCGCGTCGCTGGCCAGTATGGTGCGATAGTTCGCCACTCCAAACGGCAGCTCGGAGAGCCGCAGCACGTTAAGCGTCTTGCCCTGGCGAAAGCTGGTCGCGACGACCAGATAGAGCGGATAAAGAATCAAAAACCCGACCGCGAGCAGCGCCGGCGAAAGCAGCGCGTAGCCGACCCAGCGCGAGCGCCCGATCATGGCAGCGGGATGGCGGCGGTCAATTCCTTTTGCAGATTGGCGAGGATCGCATCGGTGGGCTGCGACGACGACTGCATGCGCACCACCGCGCGGCTGAAGAGGGTCGCGAATTCATTGTAGTTCTCGCGCAGGGCGGGCTGCAACGGGAACAGGTTCTCCGCCGTCTCCGCGGCCTGGGTGATAGCGCCTAAGTGCGGATCCTTTTTCGCCTGCTCCGGCCCGATCATGCCAACGCGCCCCGCCGGCGAGCCGGTGAGCTGGACGTATTTCTCCTGCCACGAAGGCGTCGCCGCGAGAGCGATGAATTCCCACACCAGCTTCTTCTTCTGGGCGTCGAGCCTAGCCGGAATGTGCAAGCTGTTGCTCGCTCCGCCGGTGATAACGGGAAACGGAAGCTGAGTCATCTTGAGCAGCGGCCGTGTCTCGGGCTTCGCTTTTTGCAGTGTCGCCCACACCCAGGGCCCATCGCGCAGGAATGCCGCCTTGCCGTCGATGAAAAGCTGTCGGGCGGATGCGGAGTTGGTGCCCGGCGGCGCATAGGTCAGCGACTTGCGGAACTGATCCATGGCCGCTACGACGCCGGGATCGGTGAAGTTGTACTTGTTGCCTTTGAGCCAATCCTGTTTCTCGCCGAGCACCCACGTTGCGGCGTCGATGAACATGTTGGGATGCTCGGCCGTGGTCGTCACCAGCCCGAATTGTCCCTTGTCGCGGTCGGTCGTCCTGGCCATCGCATCAAGCCATTCCGCCGGTGTGGTCGGCGCCTTCACACCTGCATCCTGGAGCAGCTTCTCGTTGTAGTAGAGCAGATTGCCGTACGGCAAAAGGAGGACGCCATAGGTCTTGCCGTTCCAGATCATCTCCGTCTGCATCTTCGACCATTTGGACGAAATGTCGCTGGCCTTGAGCAGGTCGTCGATCGGCTCCAGCCATTGCTGACTCGCAAAGCTGGCGAAATTGCGCGACGGAAGATGCACGATGTCGGGTGGGTTCTGGCCGGCGAAGCGCACGGTGAGCTGGTTGACGTAATTCGCGAACGGAATCGAATACAGCTTCACTTTCACACCCGGATGCTTGGCCTCGTACTCACCGATCAATCCCTTCCACCATTCCGCAAATCCGGGCTCCTCGGCCTGCCAGCTCGGGAAATCCAGCGTCATGCCCTGCGCGGGCGCGGGCGCCGGCGCAGCGAGCGCAAGAATCGTCGCCAGCATCGCAATGATTCGCCTGAGCTTTCTCACCTTGCCTCCTCCTGAGCGCCATCGGTGGTTGCCAGCGGAATCCGGAGTTCGCCGTGAAAGTCGGCGAGCAGGTCGCCGATTTCGGCCAGCATGATGCCGAGCTCCGCCTCGTCCTGCCGATCGAGCCGGGGTCCCGGAGCGCGCTTGTGCGCGCCTTCGATGACACCGCGCCTCTTCAGCACTTCCTTGGTCATCGCCCAGCGGAACACCGCCTGGAAATTCAGCAACGGCAAGGAGCGGTTGTACAAGGTGCGCGCGAAGCCCCTGTTGCCGGCGCGCCAGGCCGCCACCATCGTCACATGGATGTCGGTCAGCTCGCACGCGGGCATCGTCCCCAGCGCACCGCGCGCAAGCTCGTCGAGGATGTAGCGTCCACCCGCACCCCCCAGGACACCGATGAAGTGAGGCGCGTCGCGGACTTCACGCGCTGCGAGAAGCGTCGAGATTCGCTGGCCGCACGGCATGGTCTCTTCCTTCACGTAGCGGACCGCGGGAACTTCGGCGACGACGCGCGCAATCGCGCTCATCTCGAAGCCCGCTCCTGCCGGTGGCGGGGCGTTTTGCAGCATGATCGGCAAGTCAGCCGACGCGCCGAGCGAGCGATAGTAGTCGATCAGTGCGGCGGTGTCTCCTGCGAGTCGCGCGGGCGCCATGACCATCGCCGCCGCGGCGCCCAGCGAGGCAGCCTTGCGTAGATGGCCGATCGTCGCCGGCAGGTGCGCATCGGTTGCCCCGACAATCAATGGGACACGGCCGTGCACCGCCGTCCCCAATACGTCGAGCAGCCGATTGCGCTCGGAATCGTTCAACTGCTCGACTTCGCTGGCTACGCCTGGATAGACGACCGCATCTGCGCCACAGCGGATCGCAAACTCCGCGATACGTGCGAGTCCCAGCGCATCAGGCTCGCCGTCATCGTCAAATGGAGTCGCCAGCACGGGGCAAACGCCGGAGATGGCCCGCATTTCAGCGGTTGCCGATGATGCCATCGAACGCTTTCACTAAAGGAGCCGAATCGAATTCAGCGGATTGCCGATACGGTATCGACGCGCTGCCCGTCCGTCAATACGAAGGCGGCGTTCGGGTACAATTCGTACCTTCGCGACCTTTGATTTCGCGCGAGGATTCTCTCCGTGCCACTCGTTGCTATCATACTTTCCGGCGGTGCCGGTACACGACTATGGCCGTTGTCGCGCGAGTCGGCGCCTAAGCCTTTCATGCCGCTTCCGGACGGCGAGACGCTGCTTGCCAAAACGGTTATTCGGGCGATCGCTTTGCCCAACGTCGCCGAGTTGATCACCGTCACCAATCGCGACTATTACTTTCACACCAAGGATGTCTACGCCGGCGCGGGAGTCCCGCCGCCGCAGGTCGTCTATCTGCTGGAGCCGTTCGGCCGCAATACCGCGGCGGCAGTGGCGCTGGCCGCGATGTGCGCGGAAGCGACCAGCGGCGCCGACTCGACGCTGCTCGTGTTGCCCGCCGATCACCTGATTCGCGACGCCGCCGCCTTTGCCACCGCGGTCGAACGTGCAGCATCGCTTGCGCGCAAGGGATGGCTCGCGACGTTCGGCATCGTTCCAACGCGTCCGGAGACCGGCTACGGCTACATTCAATTCGGCGAGGCGCTCGATGTCGACAATACGTTCCGTGTCGACCGCTTTATCGAAAAGCCGCCGCTGGCCGACGCGTCCAACTATGTCGCTACCGGCCAGCATGTCTGGAATTCCGGGATGTTCTGTTTCACTCCAGCCGCGATTCTCGAAGCATTCGCGAAACATTCGCCGGCCGTTCTCGATTCGGTGCGCCGCGTTTGGCAGGCGCTGAGGACGCAGGCGAGCTCGGCGATGATGGAGATCGACCCCGTGCTTTTCGCCGCGGTACCCGATATCTCGATCGATTATGCAGTCATGGAAAAGGCCAGCAACGTGGCCGTCGTTCGCGGCGCTTTCGATTGGAGCGATGTCGGGTCGTGGCAGGCGGTTTCGGCATTGGTCGAGCCCGATGTCGACGGCAATCGCGGACAGGGCGTGCGGGTGGCGATAGCGACCCGCGACACATTCGTCCACGCCGAAGATCGCGTGGTCGCCACCGTCGGCGTCGAAAATCTGGTCATCGTCGACACACCGGACGCTGTACTGGTGGCACACCGCGACCATTTGCAACGCGTCCGCGAAGTCGTTGTCGAGTTGAAGGCTCGCGGGCACGACGCATACAAGCTGCATCGTACGGTGGCGCGGCCGTGGGGCGCGTTTACGGTGCTGCAGGAAGGGCCGGGATTCAAGATCAAGCGCATCGAAGTCAAGCCCGGCGGCATACTGTCGCTGCAGATGCACGCTCATCGCAGCGAACATTGGGTGGTCGTCAGCGGCGAGGCGCGCGTCACCAACGGCGATCGCGTCTATCCCGTGCACGTCAATGAATCGACTTTCATCCCGTTGAAAACACGGCACCGGCTGGAAAATGCCGGCGCGGAACCCTTGGTGATGATCGAGGTTCAGTGCGGCGATTATGTCGGGGAAGACGACATCGTGCGCTTTGACGACCAATATGGGCGCGTGAAAGCCTGAGTCGACGCTCGATAACATCGACGCCGAGCACGACCTCCACCACCGAGCGTGGCGCGTTGACGTTTCTGTTGCGCGCTTGATCCCGGCGCGATCCGACCCGCTCGACGCCGTATAATTCTCTTTTTTTGCGCCGGTCGTCGGCCAGCCCCCGTTGTCCTCCGTCGTCCCTCCGCTCGATTCGCTATCGGCTGCGCTGCCGCGACTGTTGCCGTCCCCGCCCGACGCGGGCCGCAAGGCTTCGGTGCCCCCGCTCGCCGGATCGGCCGACGCACTCGGACTAGCGCAGCTTGCGGTCGACGCGACGAAGGAACGGCGGTTCGTCGCCGTCGTGTGTGCCGAGGCCGCGGCGGCGCAGCGGCTCGCTGACGAAATCGCATGGTTTGCGCCGGCGCTGCGCATCGCGGCGCTGCCGGATTGGGAGACGCTCCCCTACGATCATTTCTCGCCGCACCAGGATCTGGTGTCGGAGCGACTGGCTACCCTCTACAAAGTATCGCGCGGCGAATGCGACGTGCTGCTGGTCGCCGCGACGACCGCGCTCTATCGAATCGCGCCACCTTCCTACCTCGCCGGATTCACCTTCTTTCTCGCACAGGGAGAAAAGCTCGACGTCGACGCCTTGCGCGCGCAGCTTGCGCTCGCCGGCTATCAAAACATGACGCAGGTGGTGTCGCCCGGGGAATTCAGCATTCGCGGCGGACTGATCGATCTGTACCCGATGGGAAGCCCGCTGCCCTATCGCATCGACCTCTTCGATGAGGAGATCGAATCGATCCGGACTTTCGATGT
>JALZAO010000109.1 GCA_030948305.1 Pseudomonadota bacterium | reverse complement strand
TGCTCAGGAGCGCGAAGCGTCCGCTCATCATTCTCGGCAAGGGCGCGGCGTACGCGCAGGCCGATGAGGACATTCGCGCGCTGGTGGAAAAGACCGGCATTCCCTATCTGCCCATGTCGATGGCCAAGGGCCTGCTGCCCGACACGCACGAGCAATCCGCGTCCGCAGCGCGCTCGTACGTGTTGCCGGAAGCCGACGTCGTGATGCTGATCGGCGCGCGCCTCAACTGGCTGCTTTCGCAAGGCAAGGGCAAGACGTGGGGCGGAAAGAGCAGCAAGGATTGGGGCGGCCAGAAGTTCGTGCAGATCGACATCTCGCCGCAGGAGGCGGACAGCAACGTACGTATCGATGCGCCGGTCGTCGGCGACATTGGTTCGTGCGTCTCGGCCCTACTGGGAGCGATGGAATCGGACTGGCCGAAACCGCCCGCCGAGTGGCTCAATGCCATCGCGGAGCGCAAGACCAAGAACATCGCGAAAATGGGGGAATCACTGGCAAAGAACCCCACGCCGATGAACTTCCACAGCGCGCTCAACGTAGTGCGCGACATCGTAAAGGCGAATCCGGACGCCATCCTCGTCAATGAGGGCGCCAACGCGCTCGACTTCACGCGCAGCATCGTGGACATGTACAAGCCGCGCAAGCGGCTGGACGTCGGCACGTGGGGCGTCATGGGCATCGGCATGGGCTTTTCGGTCGCGGCGGCCGTGGTCAGCGGCGAGCAGGTGATTGCGGTCGAGGGCGACAGCGCCTTCGGTTTCTCCGGCATGGAATGCGAGACGATCTGCCGCTACAACCTGCCGGTCTGCGTCGTGATCCTGAACAACAACGGCGTCTACCGCGGAGATGAAGTGAATACTACCGGAGGACGCGATCCATCGCCCTTGGTGTTCGTCAAGGGCGCGCGATATGAAAAACTGATGGAGGCCTTCGGTGGCGTAGGTGTGTTGGCATCGACGCCGGTCGAGCTTCGCAACGCGATGGAAGAAGCGATCCGTTCGCGCAAGCCCACGCTGATCAACGCGGTCATCGACGAAAAGGCGGGCACGGAAAGCGGCCGCATCACGAGTCTCAATCCCACCGCGAAGAAGAAACCGTGACGGTCCCATCTCCCGTCGGAATAGCGCTTTCGCCAATGACAGCATTGGATAGGGGAACGTAATGGGCAAGGCATTGGACGGGGTTGAGATCCTCGATTTCACCCATGTGCAGTCGGGACCGACGTGTACGCAGCTTCTGGCATGGCTCGGCGCGGACGTGATCAAGGTCGAGCGCGCCGGCGAGGGAGACATCACGCGCGGCCAGCTGCGCGACATTCCTGACGTCGACAGTCTTTATTTCACCATGCTCAACCATAACAAGCGCTCGATCACCGTCGACGCCAAACATCCCAAGGGTAAGGAGGTGCTCGAAGCGCTGGTCAAGAAATGTGACGTGCTGGTCGAGAATTTCGCGCCAGGCGCGCTGGACCGGATGGGGTTGACCTGGGAGCACATCCAGTCGCTCAACCCGCGCATGATCGTCGCCTCGGTGAAGGGATTCGGTCCCGGCCCGTACGAGGATTGCAAGGTTTACGAGAACGTCGCGCAGTGCGCGGGCGGATCGGCGTCGACCACCGGATTCGACGACGGCCCTCCGGTCGTGACCGGCGCGCAAATCGGCGACAGCGGCACTGGTTTGCATCTCGCACTTGGGATCGTGGCGGCGCTTTATCAGCGCAACACCACCGGAAAAGGGCAGAAGGTGCTCGCGGCCATGCAGGACGGCGTGCTCAATCTATGCCGCGTCAAGCTTCGCGACCAGCAGCGCCTCGCACGCACCGGCGTGATGGAGGAATATCCCCAGTACCCGAACGGCAAGTTCGGCGACGCGGTCCCTCGCGCGGGCAACGCATCGGGCGGCGGGCAGCCCGGTTGGATTCTCAAATGCAAGGGCTGGGAGACCGACCCCAACGCCTACATCTACTTCATCACGCAGGCGCCGGTCTGGAAAGACATCTGCAAGGTCATCGGCCGCGAAGATTGGCTGACGCATCCCGACTATGCGACGCCAAAGGCTCGTCTGCCTCACCTCATGGACATCTTTGCCGGCGTCGAGGAGTGGACCAAAACGAAGACCAAGTTCGAGGCGATGGACATCCTGAACAAGTACGACATTCCGTGCGGTCCGATTCTGTCGATGAAGGAGATCGCCGAGGAGCCATCACTGCGGAAGACGGGAACGGTGGTCGAAGTCGATCATCCCAAGCGCGGCAAGTATCTGACGGTGGGTAACCCGATCAAGATGTCTGAAAGCGCCACCGACGTAACGCGCTCGCCATTGCTCGGCGAGCATACCGATCAGGTCCTGCGGGAGCTTGGCTACAGCGCCGAGCAGATCGCGGAGCTGCGAAGCTCGCGCGCGATTTGACGGTGCAACGATCGTAAACCGGACATCGCCGTAACCGACGCGCAATAACCAACAAGCAACAAACGAAGCGACTGCGCCGCACCGGGCGGCGCATCCAATCCAGAGGAAGAAACATGGCGCATGACAAAGCCGCGGTCAGGAAGATACTCGACAAGGTCAAGGCCGAAGGCCGCACGTCGCTCACCGCACCGGAGGGCAAGCTGGTGTGCGACGCGTACGGCATCCCGGTGCCGAAGGAAGGCGTCGCCACCTCGGCTGCCGAGGCGGCAAAGATCGCGTCCGGCATGGGCTTTCCCGTCGTGCTCAAGATCGTATCTCCCGAGATTCTGCACAAAACCGAGGCGGGCGGCGTGCTGGTGGGCGTCAAAAGCGCGGACGAGGCCGAGAAGGGCTTCGCGACCATCATGGCCAACGCCAAGAAATACGATGCCAAGGCGAAGCTTCTTGGCGTGCAGGTTCAGCAGATGCTCGCCGGCGGCCAGGAGGTCATCATCGGCGCCGTCACCGATCCGTCGTTTGGCAAGCTGGTTGCGTTCGGGCTCGGCGGCATTCTGGTCGAAGTGCTGAAGGACATCACCTTCCGCCTGGCTCCCGCATCGCGCGAGGACGCGCTGTCGATGCTCGACGGCATCGACGCAGCGGAAATATTGAAGGGCGTTCGCGGCTCCGATCCGGTGCACCGCGACGCACTGGCGGCGCTGATTCAGCACGTGTCCGAGCTGATCTCGGATTTTCCCGATATCACCGAAATGGATTTGAACCCCGTGTTCGCGACCAAAAGCGGCGCCATCGCCGCAGATGTGCGCATCGTCGTCGATTTCTCGCCGCCGCCGGCCCGTTATCGGCCGAGCCACGACGATATCGTGCGCGACATGAACCGGATCATGAAGCCCGACGCCGTTGCCGTCATCGGCGCTTCCACCGAGGAAGGAAAGATCGGCAACTCGGTCATGAAAAATCTGATCAACGGCGGCTACAAGGGAGAGATCTATCCGATCAATCCTTCCGCCCCCGAGGTGATGGGCCGCAAGGCGTACAAGAGCGTCAAGGATGTTCCCGGCGTCATCGACGTGGCGGTGTTCGCTATCCCCGCCAAGTTCGTCGCGCAGGCGCTAGTGGAAGTCGGCGAGAAGAAAATCCCGGGCGCGGTGCTCATTCCGTCGGGCTTCGCCGAGACCGGCAATGTCGCGGGACAGCAGGAAATCGTCGAGATCGGACGCAAGTACGGCGTGCGGCTCATGGGGCCCAATATCTACGGCTTCTACTACACGTGGAAGAATCTTTGCGCCACGTTCTGCACCGCTTACGACGTCAAGGGCCATGCCGCGCTATCGTCACAGTCGGGCGGCATCGGCATGGCGATCATCGGGTTTTCGCGATCGGCCAAGATGGGCGTGTCGGCAATCGTCGGACTGGGAAACAAGTCCGACATCGACGAGGACGACCTGCTCACGTTTTTCGAGCAGGACGAGAACACCCACATCATCGCCCAGCATTGCGAGGATTTGAAAGACGGCCGCGCGTTCGCCGAGGTCGCCAGGCGCGTGTCGAAGAAAAAGCCCATCGTGATGCTCAAGGCCGGCCGCACCAGCATGGGCGCGCGCGCGGCAAGCTCGCACACCGGGGCGCTTGCCGGCAACGACAAGATCTACGAGGACGTGCTCAAGCAATCCGGCGTGATACGCGCGCGCAGCTTGAGGGATCTGCTCGAATTCGCCCGGGCGATTCCGGTGCTGCCCACTCCCAAGGGCGAGAACGTCCTCATCGTCACCGGCGCCGGCGGCTCGGGTGTGCTGCTCTCGGACGCCTGCGTCGACAACAATCTCTCGCTAATGACAATGCCTCCCGATCTCGACGCAGCGTTTCGCAAGTTCATCCCGCCCTTCGGTGCTGCAGGCAACCCCGTCGATATCACTGGCGGCGAGCCGCCGAAGACCTACCAGAACACGGTGCGGCTCGGCCTCGAAGACCCGCGCATCCACGCGCTGATACTCGGCTATTGGCACACGATCGTCACGCCACCGATGGTGTTCGCGACCAAAATGGTCGAGGTGGTTGACGAGATGAGGGCGAAGGGCATTCACAAGCCGATCGTGGTTTCGCTTGCGGGCGACGTGGAGGTGGAAGAGGCGGCGGAACACCTTTTTGCGCACGGCATCCCGGCGTATCCGTATACGACCGAAACGCCGGTTGCGGTGCTTGGCGCCAAGTACAAATGGGCCCGCGGAGCCGGTTTGATCTGACGCTTTCGTTCCGCTGCGCTTCGCGCCGCCTCGCGTGGCAGCGCCGGGCGACGCATGTTGTAATCTCCGCCTGACGCCGCCGCGGTTTGGGACGCGCGCCGAAAATCCCCGCGACCATGAACGCCAACTTGTACGCGCTGCTGCGCGATCACTTTGCCGAGCACGGCGAACAACCGTGCATCCTCCACCCTGGCGGGGCGGTGATTCATTACGACGACCTCGACGCCATGGCCGCGCGCTTCGCGCACGTGCTTGTCGACGCGGGTTGTGCAAAAGGCGATCGCGTGGCAGCACAGGTCGACAAGTGCTGGCAGGCGCTCGCGCTCTACCTTGCGTGCTTGCGCGCGGGTCTTGTGTATCTGCCGCTGAACACCGGCTATCAAAAAAGCGAGCTGACGTATTTTTTCGGCGATGCCGAGCCGCGCGTCATCGTCTGCGCACCGGACAATCTCGCGACCGTCGCCGCGCTCCGGCCCGAAGCGACGGTCCTGACGCTCTCCGGCGACGAGGGAACGCTGCTAGATTGCGCGCGCGAAGCGCCCGAGACGTTCGACACCGTCGTTTCCGCGCCGGACGACCTGGCCGCGATCCTCTACACCTCGGGCACGACCGGTCGGGCCAAGGGTGCGATGCTTTCCCACCGCAATCTGGCGAGCAACGCACTAACGCTCGTCGATGCCTGGGGTTTCACGCGCGGTGACGTGCTGCTGCACGCGCTGCCTCTCTACCACGTCCACGGCCTCTTCGTGGCATGCCATTGCGCGCTTCTTTCCGGCAGCCGCATGCTCTGGCTGCCGAAATTCGACGCCGCCGAGGTGCTGGAGCAGCTCCCGCATGCGAGCGTGATGATGGGTGTCCCGACGTTCTATACCCGCTTGCTCGCCGAGGCCAGCTTCGCGGAGGACGCGTGCCGCTCCGTGAGACTCTTCATATCGGGCTCGGCGCCGCTTCTACCCGAGACGTTCAATGAATTTCGCTTGCGCTCGGGTCACGCGATTCTCGAGCGCTACGGAATGAGCGAGACGGGAATGAATACCTCGAATCCGCTCCAAGGCGACCGAATCTGTGGCAGCGTGGGACCGCCGCTGCCGGGAGTTGCGGTGCGAGTGGTCGACGACGCCGCGCGGCCGTGCCTCCCCGGCGCCATCGGCGGCATCGAGGTCAAAGGTCCGAACGTGTTCGCCGGATACTGGCGAATGCCGGACAGGACGCGCG
>JALZAO010000108.1 GCA_030948305.1 Pseudomonadota bacterium | reverse complement strand
CAAGTGGGTCGACGAGTCGGCGGCCGGCAGCCGCAAATGGATCGCCCGCCTGCGCGACGCGGCAGGCCTGGTGACACTGAGCCGCGAGCTAGACTTCACCGTCCGCCTGGTGGTCACGGCGGAGGGCTTCGAACGACAGATCTTCCTCAATTGGCTGCAAGGCGACGAGAGCGCGCCGGAGCTGCTCGCCCGGCATTTCCTGCGCCTGGACGACGGCGCGCAGGGAATCGTGCAGGTTTGCGCGAGCCGGCAGGAATACGACGCCGTGCAGGAAGCGCTGCCGCCGGTTTGCCTGGCCGTCGCTGCGGAGCCGATGCGCAAGGACGGTGCGGTATTTGCGAACGATTTCAAATTGCTGAGCGCGTTCGGCACGATGGGCGCTGCCGCGCTTGCGGCAAAACGCTCGATGTGCTGGCAGGGCGCGTTCCACGGCTATACGCCGGACGCCGAGGGGCGGCGCATCGTCCAGAAGAACGGCATCGCGCTCGCCGACCTCCCGGGCATTCCAGTGGCGCTGCGCGACTACGAGCGGGCGATTGCCGGACGCTTCGGATCCGCCGCCTATCTGCTCGATGAATGCCTCTGGATCGACGACGCGCTCGCCGAGAGCGCACGCGGATTCGTCGCACGGACCTGGCATGAGGGCCCGGGGGTGCTGGGCCTTCCGGTCTGCAGGTTGGAGCCGGTGCCGGAATCGGCGCGCGAAGTCCTGCGCGCGGGCATGTCTCCCGCGCTATTCGCCGAACCGCCGGCGCTCGACGCCATGTCGGCCGCCGTGCAGAACGCGACGGCCATCGCCACGATCGGCTGGCAGCCGCCCGCGAGCTGGCGCACCGGCGCCGCAACGAATGCGGCGACATTGCCCGATGCGACCGAAGGCTATCTGCAGCGGATCGAATCGCGCCTGACGGCGCTGGAACGGACGCTGGCGCAGCGCAGCCTGACCGCCGAAGAATGCGCGGAGCTGCGCAAGGCGATCGGCATCAGCCAGCAGGACGCGTCGTTTGCGCTGGTGAAGGCGAGGCAGATCCTCGAGAAGATCGTCAGGCAGCTCTACCGGCAGCACCGGCCCGCGCTTCCGCAAAAGGCCTTGCTGTTCGAGATGATTCGAGATCTGACCGGCCAGGCGAATCGTCCGGCCGTCCTGCCGCGGCGCATCGGCCACTACCTGGAAACGATCCGCGTGCTCGGCAATCTCGAGGCGCATGCCGTTTCCGCCGAGGATGGCAAAGGCGGGGCCGGCTCGGCGCTTTCGGCCGACGATGTCGAGCTGAGCCTCTTGATGATGGTCAACGTGATCGAATGGTATTTGCTGGAGAACGAGCCATGGGCGGGACCGCACTGAAGGCGGCAGAAAACGCGCCGACTCAAAGTTAGGGTGCGATCTCCGGTGCGCGCCTTCGGCGAATCTTTGATCCTATGCGGTTGAGCGGGCGACTCCCCGAAGCGAGAGCTCCCTCGCTCGATGACAGCTTACGAAGTGATTCGGCGCGATCTCTTCCAGTACCGGAGACTTCTCCCGGCAGACGGCCTGCGCATACTTGCACCGGGGATGGAAATGACAACCCGGCGGCGTATTGGCCGGGTCGGCTACTTCGCCCTGGAGGATGATCCGGTCGGCGCGAAGGCGCGGATCCGGTTTGGGGACCGCCGACAGGAGCGCCTCGGTATAGGGATGCTTCGGAGACGCGAACAGCTCTTCGGCAGGCGCGGTTTCCACGATCCTGCCGACGTACATCACCGCGACCCGGTCGCTGATGTGCTTGACGACGCTCAAGTCGTGAGCGACGAAGAGATACGTAAGCCCGAGTCTCTCCTGAAGTTCGAGGAGGAGGTTGAGGATCTGCGCCTGCACTGATACGTCAAGGGCGGAGACGGGCTCGTCCGCAACGATCAAACGCGGATGCAAGGCAAGTGCCCGGGCGATGCCGATACGCTGGCGCTGGCCGCCCGAGAAGGCATGCGGGTAGCGCCGCATGTATTCCGGCCGCAGGCCGACGAGGCGGAGGATCTCCACGACCCTGTCGGTTCTTTCTTGCAGGTTACCTACGCCATGGACGAACAGAGGCTCCCCCACAATGTCCAACAGCGTCATTCGCGGGTTCAGGGAGGAGAACGGGTCCTGAAAGATCATCTGCATTTGACGCCGAAGGGATCGAAGCCTGCTCTTCGGAACCGTCGCCACATCCACGAGAGCACCATTGTCCGAAAGGAGGACCTGGCCGGCCGTCGGGACGATGGCTCTCAAAATACATCGGGCAGTCGTGGTTTTTCCGCAGCCGCTCTCGCCGACAAGGGACAGTGTCTCTCCCCGATTGACAAAAAATGTCACGTCGTCCACCGCCTTCACAAGGCCGACGGTCTTCTGCAGAAGGCCCCTTCGAATGGGGAAATATTTCTTCAGTCCCTTTACATCGAGGAGCACGGACTTGTTGGAAGCGGCGTAGCCGTTCGTCATTCTCGTCCGCTTCTCATCACTGGTAGAGAAAGCAGCTTACCGTTCTTCCGTCGCCGACAGGCTGAAGAAGCGGAACCTCTACGTCGCAGCGGCCGGCCATGTAGGAAACACAACGCGGATGGAAAGGGCAACCCGTCGGCCGGTTGAACGGATGAGGAATCGACCCGCTGATGGTCGCAAGCTTCAACTTCGGCACGGCGTCGATGCTTGGAATGGACTGCAGCAGAGCCTTCGTATACGGGTGCTTCGGATCGTGAAAGATGTCATCGACCTTACCTTGCTCGACCACCCGGCCCAAATACATGACCACCACATCGTCCGCCATCTCCGCCACCACGCCGAGGTTGTGGGTGATGAGCATGATGGCCATTCCCCGTTCCCGCTGAAGCTTTCGCAGCAGATCGAGGATCTGCGCCTGGGTGGTGACGTCCAGCGCCGTCGTAGGCTCGTCGGCGATAAGCAGTCGCGGATCACAGGATAAAGCCACCGCGATCATCGCCCGCTGGCGCAACCCGCCGCTCAATTCGAAGGAATATTCGTCGATGCGCCGCTCCGGCTTCGGGATGCCTACGCTGCGCAGCGCTTCAATGCCCCGGCGTCGCGCCTCCTTCTTGCTGACCGCGTTGTGGAGGAGGACCGCCTCGATGAGTTGCGCGCCGATCGTATGCACGGGACTGAACGAGGTCATCGGCTCCTGAAAGACAAGACCGATGTCTCCCCCTCGAATCGAGCGCATCTCCCGGCCGTTGGCCTTTAGCTTGACCAGATCGATTTGCGATCCGTCGGCGCGGGTCAGAACGATCTCGCCGTCGACGATGCGACCGGGACGATCGACGATCCGCAGGATCGACTGCGCGGTGACGCTTTTTCCGCAGCCGCTCTCGCCGACGATGCCCAGCGTCTTGCCCGGGGGGACGTCAAACGAAGCGCCGTCGACGGCTAAGGTCGTTCCCTCGTCCTGGAAAAAGCTGGTCCTCAAATTCCTGACAGAGAGAAGCGGCCTTGTATCGTTCTCCATGATCAGTCGGCAATTCGTGGATGTATCGTTGGGGCCGGGAGTTGTAACGGCAGCTGGCGGTCGCGCAAGAAATCTGCCCGTCTACAAGTAGGGGTCGGCCGCATCCCGAATTCCGTCGCCCATGAAATTGAACGCGAGGACCGCGATGATGACGGCAAAGGAGGGCAGAAGAAGCCAGGGAGAGATGACCAGGGCCTGGATGTTCTGCGCATCCTGCAGCAGGACGCCCCAGCTGATCGCGGGCGGCCGCAAGCCCAGCCCCAGGAAGCTCAACGACGTCTCGCTGATGATGATCGCCGGGATCGCCAGCGTCGTCGCCGCGATGATATGACTGATGAACGAAGGGACCATGTGGCGGAAGATAATCCTTGTCTTGCTGCAACCGACGAGCTCGGCCGCCATCACGAAATCTTCCTGCTTAAGCGAGATGAATCGCCCCCGGACGACGCGGGCGAGCTCGGTCCAGCCGATGAGGGAAATGATGATCGTGATCGCGAAGTACACTTGCACCACGCTCCAGTCGGCGGGAAGGGCGGCGGCCAGTCCCATCCACAGGGGAATCGTCGGAATCGATCGCAGGATCTCGATGATGCGCTGGATGACCGTATCGATCGCGCCGCCGAAATAGCCCGATATACCCCCCAGCACGACGCCCAGCACCAGACTCAAGGCCACGCTGACCAGGCCGATGGTCATCGAAGTCCGCGTTGCGTACATGAGCCGGGACCAGAGGTCGCGTCCATGCGTGTCCGTTCCCATCAGGAACAGCGACTCGCTCGGCTTGACGCCTTCCACCGCAATCAGATGGCGATCGGTCGGGATGAAACCCAGCATTTGCCATGGCTCTCCGTGGCCGAAGAATGTGACCGGTATTTTTGTGCTCGTATCGGGAATATAGACGCGCTTGAACGTGAGCGGATCGCGGGTTCCCTTCAACGCGTACACAAAAGGTTTGAAGCTTCCCTCGTCGATCCAGTGAATCGGCTGCGGCGCCATCAGCGATCGCTGCGCTTCCGATTCCGTCGGATCGACATAGGCGAAAAAGTCGGCGAACAGCGCAACCAGATAAAACGCAATCAGCACGATGGTGCCGCCCACCGCCAACTTGTGCTTCCTGAAGCGCCACCAGATGAGCTGCCACTGCGTGGCGACGGCGACCCGGTCTTCGGCGACGACCCCCGCTAGCGGTAACGCAGCGTGTCCCGCAGCGACCTCCGTCATCACTCCCTCCCGAACCGGATTCGGGGATCGACCCACATCAGCAGCAGGTCCGAAATGAAGGTGCCGATGACGGTCATGACCCCGAGCAGCAGGATGATGGTTCCGGCCAGAAACATGTCCTGGGCGATCAGCGCCTTCAGCAGCAAAGGGCCGACCGTCGGCAGGCTCAACACCAGCGATACGATGATGCTGCCCGACACCACGTAGGGAAGAAGATAGCCGATGGTGCTCACGAACGGATTGAGGGCCACGCGCACCGGATATCGCATGACGACGCGGTATTCCGAAAGTCCCCGAGCGCGCGCCGTCATCACGTAGGGCTTCCTCAATTCGTCGAGCAGGTTGGAGCGCATGATGCGGATCAACTGTGCGGTTCCGGCGACGCCCAGGACGATCGCCGGAATCGGCAGGTGCTTGGTGAGGTCCCACACTTTTTCCAAGCTCCAGGGCGCCTCGATGAAGTCGGGCGAAAAGAGGCCGCCCACGTTGGCGCCGAACCAGGCGAAGCCAACATACATCACCACCAGCGCCAGCAGGAACCCGGGAATGGCGAGCCCGATGAAACCGATAAACGTGAACGCATAATCGAGGAACGAGTAGGGGTAGACTGCGGAGTAGATGCCGATGGGCAATGCAATGCCCCAAGTGAACATGATCGCCGCCACGGAAATGACCATGGTCAACGTGAGACGGTCGCCGATGACATCGGACACGGGGCGTCCCCATTCCATCGCCATGCCGAAATTGCCCTGGAGGATGAGGCCCATCCACTTGGCGTACTGAACGGTGATGGGCTTGTCGAGTCCGAGCTGTTCGCGCAATGCCTGCGCCTCGCCTTCTGACACCGCGCTGCCTGAAGCCGACATCGAAGCGATGTACGAGGTCACGTAATCGCCGGGAGGCAGGTGAATGATCATGAAGGACAGGACTGAAATGGCCCAGACCGTTAGCACCGCCAGCATCAAGCGACGAATGATGTAGTTGACCATGGCAACTCCGATGAAGCGCGGTTCACCCGGGAGCCTGGCACCCCGGGTCGGCCGACAGCCGCCCGCCGATGGTACTTAAGGGGGCGGCCGCATTTCCTTTACTTGAAGTAGAACGTGATCGGCATCGATGAATGCGGAGTCCGCGCATGCTGCGCGTTCACCTGCCGGTCGGGAACGTTGCCCATATTGTTCTTCACGATGCGCACGCCCATCAC
>JALZAO010000107.1 GCA_030948305.1 Pseudomonadota bacterium | reverse complement strand
GCGTTAAGGAGGCCGCCGCGCGAGCCACCCGGCCGCTACGCATCGCGCTCCGGCGTCAGCCCAGGTTGCGCAGCTCCCGCAGCGCAACCGAGAGCATCGCCGCGTCGATGGGTGCGGCGGTTCGCAGTTCTCCCAGCAATTGCGCTGCGCGCTCGATACCGCGCCGGTTGCGATCCTGCCAGGCGGCGATCAGACCGTCCGGCGCGGCGATGTCGCCGCCGCCCACAATGACCTCGCCGGTAATCGTTCTCTGCAGACCGGACAGGTCATCGAGCATTGCGCCTTTGGCGAGCATCTGCCAGTGCGCCTGACCCGGCAGCGCGACGATCATTTCCCGCAGCCACGGCAAACCAAGACGTGTCGCGAGATCGAAGTAGATCTCGGCCACGAGCTCGACCGGCCGTTGCGTGCTATCGGCCACTTCGACGATATCGAGCGTCGCGTAGAGCGTGTCGAACGTGACCACGCGTTCGGCCAGCTCGCGCGACACCCCCTGCGCGACGTAATGTGCAACCGCCGTCTCGATGCGCGCTCGGTCCGCTTCGTCGAGAAGCTCTCGCAGACGCGTCGCCAGCGCGTCGACCCGCGCCGCGAAATGGGTGATGGTCGCGCCCATGTCCTCGCTGAGCCTGCGCGAGCGCAGAAACCACGTCGTGCCGCGGTCGATCAATCGCGCGGTGTCGATCAGCATGGCCGATTGCACCGCGTCGTCGACCTTGTTGTCGAGCGCCTCGATCTGCTGCCAAAGCGTGACGAAGCCGAAGATCTCGCGATTGAGCAGATAAGCGCGGACAATCTCGTGCGGTTTGCCACCGGTGGTCTCCAGCAACCGATGCACGAAGGTGCTGCCGACGCGATTGATCATGCTGTTGGTCACGTGCGTAGCGATGATCTCGCGCTTGAGCGGGTGGCGCGTCATATATGTCGCGTAGCGCTCGCGCAGCGCCTTCGGGAAATAACGCGCTAACGCCGTCTCGACCCATTCGTCGTCGGGCAGCATCGACGCCAGCAGCTCGTCGTAGAGCCAGATCTTGCTGTACGCAAGCATGACGGCGCGCTCGGGGCTGGTGAGTCCGATGCCCTTGGCGCGCCGCTCGGCAATCTCTTCGTCCGACGGCAGATACTCGAGCGCGCGATTGAGCTTGCCGGCTTTTTCCAGGTACTGGACAAAGCGCTGCTGCGCGTCGAGCAGCTGCGGCGCGATGCGGCCGGTGACCGACAAGGCCTGCGTCTGGAAGTAGTTGTCGCGCAGAACCAGCGCCGCAACGTCGTCGGTCATTTCCACGAGCAACGCATTGCGCTGCTTCTCGGTCAATTCGCCTTCGGCGATTGCGAGCCCGAGCAGGATCTTGATGTTGACTTCGTGGTCGGAGGTGTCGACGCCGGCGGAATTGTCGATCGCGTCGGTATTGATGCGCCCGCCCGCCAAGGCGTACTCGATCCGTCCGAGCTGGGTGCAGCCGAGGTTGCCACCCTCCGCGACCACCTTGCACTTCAGCTCCCGCCCGTTGACGCGCAGCGCGTCGTTGGCGCGGTCGCCGACCTGTGCGTGCGATTCGCTTTGCGCCTTGACGTAGGTTCCGATGCCGCCGTTGTAGAGAAGATCCACCGGCGCCTTGAGGATCGCGTTCACCAGCTCGATTGGCGCCAGCGCGTCGGCTGCGATTCCGAGCGCCGCTTTTACCTGCGGCGTGAGCACGATCGATTTGGCGCTGCGCGAATGTATGCCTCCGCCGGCGGAGAGGAGCTTGGCATCGTAATCGGCCCACGACGACCGAGGTAGCGCGAATATTCGCGCGCGCTCGTCGAAGCTCACCTCGGTGTCCGGATCCGGATCGAGGAAAATATGGCGGTGATCGAAGGCCGCAAGCAGTTTGATATGCCGCGACAGCAGCATCCCGTTTCCGAACACGTCGCCCGACATGTCGCCGATGCCGGCGACCGTGAAATCGGTGCTTTGGGTATCGACGCCCATCTCGCGGAAGTGACGCTTGACCGACTCCCACGCGCCGCGCGCGGTGATGCCCATCACCTTGTGGTCATACCCCGCTGACCCGCCCGACGCAAACGCATCGCCGAGCCAGAAGCCGTACTCCTTGCTGATGCCGTTGGCGTAGTCCGAGAATGTCGCCGTGCCCTTGTCGGCGGCTACCACGAGATACGGGTCGTCGGGGTCGTGCCGTTTCACTTGCGGCGGCGGCACGATCTTCTCGACGACGCGGTTGTCGGTAATATCGAGCAGTCCGCGCAGGTAATCCTGGTAGCAGGCGACGCCTTCCTTCATGTACGACTCGCGGTCGGACGGCGGGGGCGCGCGTTTGAGAACGAAGCCGCCCTTCGACCCCACGGGCACGATGACCGTATTCTTGACCATCTGCGCCTTGACCAGCCCCAGAACTTCGGTCCGGAAATCCTCCGGCCGGTCCGACCAGCGCAATCCGCCCCGCGCCACCTTTCCACCGCGCAAATGCACGCCCTCGAAGCGCGGCGAGTACACAAAAATCTCGAACATCGGCTTCGGCTCGGGAAGGCCGGGCACTTTTGACGGGTCGAACTTGAACGACACGAAACTCTTGCGCAGGCCGGCGGCGTCGCGGCGCCAGAAGTTGGTGCGCGTCGTCGCGAGGATCATGGCGAGGTACTGGCGCAGCACCCGATCCTCGGACAGATTCTCGACTTGCTCGAGCGCAAGCTCGATCTCGCGCACCTTGTCCGCGGTCTTGGCGCCCGCGCCGGCGATCCCGTCGGGATCGAACCTGATCTTGAACAGGTCGATAAGAACGCGCGCGATATAGGCGTGCGACGCCAGGGTCGCTTCGATGAACGCCTGCGACAATGGAAATCCGATTTGGCGGAGATACTTTGCGTACGAGCGCAAGATCACGATCTCCTGCGCCGGTAATCGCGCCGCAAGCACTAGCCGGTTGAAATCGTCGTTCTCGACTTCACCGCGGAAGACCCGCCCGAACGCTTCCTCGAATACAACGTGCAGCGCGTCGATCTCGACTTCGGTGTCGGCGATTCCCGATTGCATTCCAAGATCGTGCATCCATATCGACGGCGAGCCTTCTGGCGTCACGCGATACGGGCGCTCGTCGAGGACCTTCAGGCCCATGTGTTCCAGCATCGGCAAACTGTCGGAGAGTGTCACCGGCGCGCCAAGATGATAGAGCTTGAAGCGTAGCGTCCCGGGCGTGGCCTCGAGCGGCCGATACAAGGACATGCCCAGAGGCTCGGCTTCGGAGAGTTTCGCCACTACCTGAATGTCGGGGACCGCGGCGCGGGCGGCGAAATCCTCGCGGTACGCCGCGGGAAAGGCAGCGCCGAATTGCCGGGCAAGCTCGTTGCCGCGAGCCTCTCCCACAGCCCCGATCAGCGCCTGTTTCAGATCGTCGGTCCAGCGCCGCGCGACGGCGGCGAGCCTTGCTTCGAGTTCGCGGACGTCGAAGCTCGGAATCTTTCCCGGTACCGTGCGAACGGTGATCAGAATACGGGCGAGCGCGGATTCCGACAGATGCACATTGAATTCGGAGCTGCTTCCGTTGAACGCCTGGGTCAGAATGGTCTGCCATTTTTCGCGCAACTCGGTAGTGTAATTCTCCCGTGGCGCATAGATCAGGCACGACAAAAAGCGCTCGAAGGGGTCCCGACGCACGAACAGGCGGAAACGCTGCCGCTCACCCAGATGCAGGATACCCATCGCGGTATGCAGCAGATCGTCCTCGGTGATCTGGAACAGTTCGTCGCGGGGGTAATTCTCGAGAATGTTGGTCAGCGACTTGTCGGCGTGGCTTCCGGGGACCAGCCCGGCACGTGCGACGACGTTGGCGACCTTGCGCCGCAACAGCGGAATGTCCGACGGCTTGGCGCTGTACGCGGTCGACGTGAACAGTCCCAGAAACCGATCTTCTCCGCAGACCTCTCCCTTGGCGTCGAAGCGCTTGACCGCGATGTAGTCGAGATAGCCTGGCCGATGGACCGTCGAACGCGAGGTCGACTTGGTCACCACCAGCAGCTCGGGCCGCCGGGCATAGGCCTTCACCTCCGGCGGCAGCGCCGCGAAACTCGTCGCGACTTCCTTGGTTTCGCCTTCGCGCAGGATACCCAGGCTCGACCCGGCGACGATCTTCAACGCGTCCTCGCCGTTCTGGACCACCAATTCGTGGCAGCGATAGCCAAGAAACGTGAAGTGATTGTCGGCCAGCCAGGCGAGAAATGCCTCTCCCTCCGAGAGCTCATCCGCGGGCAGCGGTGGAGGCCGCTTGCCCGTATCGGCGAGTATCGCCTGCAGCCGATCGCGCATTGCTTTCCAGTCCGCGACGGCCGCGCGTACATCGTCGAGCACGCGGACGAGGTCGGCGGCGAGTTCGTCAAGCCGCGCCGGCTCGATAATGCGGTCGACCTCGACGCGAATGAACGACTCATGGTGCGCGTCCTTTTCGTCGTCCGCGGCCAGATCGACAAGCGTGCCGTCGGCGCTGCGCTTGACGGCGATGATCGGGTGCATGATCAGGTGCAGCGTCAGCCCGTGCCGGTTGACTTCCATCGCCACCGAATCCACGAGGAACGGCATGTCGTCATTGACGATCTCGATGATCGTGTGCGTCGATTGCCAGCCATGTTCTTCGATCGACGGATTGAATACGCGCACCCGCGCGTTTCCAGGGCCGCGGGTGTGCGCGAAATTCCAGTGCGACAGCGCCGCGCCGTAGAGATCAGTGGGTTGACGCTCGGCGAGGTCCTCAGGGTCGAGCTGGCTGAAATACTGCTGGATAAAACGCTCGAGCAAGTTGCGCTTCTCGGGCGCAACCTTGGCTTGCGCCAGCTTCAGGACTTCGGCGAGACGTTGCACATGGCTGTCTTGCGCGTCTGGCATCGTGGAACTCCCTGGCGCGCCAGCGGTTACGGGCATGCGCCGATGCGCTTGGCGCTAACTCTTATTCCGTTGGAATTTACCTGTTCGTACCAATCGCCATGGTAGGTCGTCGTGTTCATGTTTGCTTCCCCGCCGCAAACCGTATTGAGGGTCACTTGATTCCCGAACACCTTGACGTCCTTTACCGTGCAGCCAACTTCCTCGGCGGCCTTGACCAGAGATTCCCGAAACGTCTTGTCGTCCCCATTCACCACGCTGGCGTGGGCAACGGTTATACAGCGCTTCGTCGCGGTGCCCTGCGCTCCGTCACCGATCGTCATTTCCCATTCCCCGGCTTGTACGCGATCCGCGGCCTGCGCGGCTGTGACGTTCAGCGCAAGCATCGCGATCGACAGAAAAAAAGGTGCGCAGATGTTTTTCACTGAATACTCCTTTGCTGAGAGTGTCCGGTGCTTATGAAGACGGCCGCTTTTCGTATGTCGCAGCAGCTACGTGGTACCGGGAGGGGGAATCGAACCCCCACTCTGTTGCCAGAACTGGATTTTGAGTCCAGCGCGTCTACCAATTCCGCCATCCCGGCCAAGGTGCCGCAAAATTGAGCGGCGGCGCGTGAGCGTTGCCCTCATTTGCCCTCATGCGGTAGAGGCGGCATTATCGCGGAAAAGCAACTTCCATTCAACGCCGCCTTGCCGTATGCCGATCGCTGACCGAGCCAGTTTCCGACTCTCCGATTTCGACTTCGCGCTGCCTCCGGAACGAATTGCGCAGCGACCCGCGCGAGAGCGGACGGCGAGCCGGCTGCTGCACGTTGCCGGAAACAGATTCGAGGACCTCGCGTTCACCGCGCTGCCCGATCTGCTCGTTTCCGGCGACGTACTGGTATTCAACGATACCCGCGTGATCCGTTCCCGTCTGCATGCTCGCAAACCCGCGCCGCACGGCGGCAAGGTCGAGCTCCTTTTGGAGCGCATCGTCGCGCCCGATGAGGCGTGGATGCAGCTCAGGGCCAGCCACCCACCGCGGCTTGGCGCGCGCATCGAGC
>JALZAO010000106.1 GCA_030948305.1 Pseudomonadota bacterium | reverse complement strand
CGTTCGGGCAAGATCATGCGCCGTCTGCTGCGCTCAATCGCCAAGGACGAAACCATCACCCAGGATATTTCGACGCTTGAAAATCCGGGGATACTCGAGCAGCTCAAACAGGCGCTGTAGGCGCGGGCGACAAAGGCGCCGGAGGAACGGTGTCCTGAAACGACTGTCGCTTCGCCAGCTTCTCCGCTAACTTTACTAGCGATGGATACTCGCCACGCCAGTCGATCGACGGATGGCGCAGATCGAGATAGGCGAGCGCGCAGCCGGTCGCGATGTCCGCCAGGGTATAGGCGTCGCCGCAGCACCATGGCTTGTCGCCGAGCTCGTTCGCGAATTCGGCGAGGCCGCGGTCGACCTTTTGCCGCTGGCGGTCGAGGGACTCGGCATTCTGTTGTTTCGCCGGCCGCTTTGTTTCCAGCACGATCGCCACCGCAGCATCGCAGATGCCGTCCGCAAGCGCTTCCCAGCGCTTGACCGCGATCCGCTGCCGGCTCGGCTCGGGAATCAGCCGCGACACGGGGCTTACCGTATCGAGGTACTCGACGATGACGCGAGAGTCGTAGAGCGCAGTGCCGTCATCGAGCACCAGCACCGGAACCTTGCCCAAGGGATTGTAATCGGGCACCGATGTTCCCGCGGCCCACGGCGATTCCTCGACCAGGTCGCATTCGATTTTCTTTTCAGCGATGGCGATACGTACCTTGCGGGCGTAAGGGCTCGTGTGCGACGCGAGAAGCTTCATACGGAGATGGGCGGTTGCGAAGGGCGGCGCGATAGCTCGCGCGACGCGAATTATACCACTGCGAAACAGCCCCGCCCGGCGTGTGCACCGAGGCGCGAAGCGCGTCCGTTCATGTGATAGACTTCGCTGGCCCTGCCTGCAACGTCATGTCGACTTCCGACGCGCTCACCCCTCTTACCGCACTGTCGCCGCTCGACGGCCGCTATCGCGCCAAGGTTGCGGCGCTGGCCGAACATTTCAGCGAATTCGGGCTCATGCGCCAGCGCGTGCGTGTGGAGCTCGCCTGGCTCGAAGCGCTTTCCGACGAGCCTGGCATCGCCGAGGTGCCTCCGTTTTCCGCTGCTACCCGCGCGCTTTTCTCCACCGTTCAGCGCGACTTCAGCGTCGCCGATGCCGAGCGGATCAAGGCGATCGAGCGCACGACCAATCACGACGTCAAGGCGGTCGAATATTGGCTGAAGGAACGATTCGCGAACGTCGTCGAAGTGACGCGTGCTGCGGAGTTCATCCATTTCGCCTGCACTTCGGAGGACATCAATAATCTGGCGCATGCGCTGATGCTCGTCGATGCTCGACGCGACGTCTTGTTGCCGGCGGTTGCGTTACTGATAGGCGATCTACGCATACTCGCGCACGCTCACGCGGCCTTGCCGATGCTGGCCCGAACGCATGGCCAAGCGGCAACACCGACGACCCTGGGCAAGGAAATGGCCAATGTCGTGTCGCGCCTCGAGCGTGCTGGCGCCCTGTTCGCGGAAGTGGAACTGCCGGGCAAGATCAACGGCGCCGTCGGCAACTACAACGCGCATCTCGCCGCATACCCCTCAATCGATTGGGAGTCGATGGCGCGCCAGCTGGTGATCAAGCTCGGGCTCGAATTCAACGCTTACACGACGCAGATCGAGCCGCACGACGGCATGGCGGCACTTTTCGACGCGCTCGCGCGCATCGACACCATTGTCATCGATCTCGATCGTGATCTATGGGGTTATGTATCGCTCGGCTATTTCAGGCAAAAGCTGAACCAAGGCGAGGTCGGGTCTTCGACCATGCCGCACAAGGTGAACCCGATCGACTTCGAGAATTCAGAGGGCAATCTCGGGCTCGCCAACGCGCTCCTACGGCATCTCGCGGACAAGCTTCCGATCTCGCGGTGGCAACGCGACTTGAGCGACTCGACGGTGCTGCGCAATATGGGCGTCGCGCTTGGCTACTCGCTGCTTGGGCTCGTGTCGTGCCGGAACGGTCTTGCCAGGCTGGAAGTCGATCCGGCGAGGCTTGCCGCCGATCTCGACGCCAACTGGGAGGTGCTGGCGGAGCCCATCCAGACCGTCATGCGGCGTTACGGCGCGCCCAATCCCTATGAGCAATTGAAGGCTCTGACGCGGGGAAAAAGCGGCATGACGCGCGACTCGCTTCACGCTTTCATCGACGGTCTCGAGATTCCCGCGGATGCCAAAGCGCGGCTCAAGGCTCTGACTCCGGCGACCTACATCGGAAACGCCACTTCGCTCGCGCGTCGCGTCTAGCGCCGGCTCCATGCCTCACAGGTTGAGGTTCTCCAGCCTCTGCTTTCGCTCCCGTCTTTCCTTTAGCCACTGGAACGCGATAGGCAGTAGAGAAACCACGATGATGCCGAGGACGATCCACGCCAGGTTGTTCTTGACCCACGGGATATTGCCAAACAGGTAGCCGGTGTACAGGAGCAGGCCGACCCACGCGGTTCCGCCGATGACGTTGTAGGCCAGAAACTTCCGGTATCGCATTTGCCCGACGCCGGCGAGGAACGGAGCGAACGTGCGCACCACCGGCACAAAGCGGCCGATGATGATGGTGAAACCACCGTACTTTTCATAAAAGCGATGTGTCCGATCCATGTACTCGGGCTTCAGCCAGCGGCCCAGCCGGGTTTCGCGCGGATGCGAGAGGACCTTGGGTCCGATGAAATGCCCGATCGAGTAATTGACCGAATCTCCCAGGACGGCCGCAAGCAATAGCGTCAGCGCGAGAAGATGGACATTGACGCCGCTGGCCGCGGCGACGGTGCCGGCCACAAACAAGAGCGAGTCTCCCGGAAGCAGCGGAAAGATCACCAGCCCCGTCTCGGCGAAGATCACCATGAACAGCGCGGCGAACATCAGCCACGCGTGCTGCGCGGCCAGCGCCGACAGCGACTGGTCGAGCGCCAACAGCGAGTAGAGGAGCGTGGTGATCATGAGACCGGCTGGCCGCAAAGGGCCTGGCCGCGGTGCGTCAGGGCAGGATTTTTTCCCGCGCTGCCGCGCCGCTTCTCTTGTCCGGCCGGACAAGATCTTCGCGCGACACGCCGAGCCACATGACCAGAGACGCCATCACCAGCGCCGAAGAGTAGATGCCGAAGCAGATTCCGATCGCCAGCGCCAGTGCGAAGTAGTGCAGTGTCTCGCCGCCGAAGAACAGAATCGAAAGCACCATCAGCAAGGTGCAGCCATGGGTGATGATCGTGCGCGACAAGGTGCTGGTGATCGCGCCGTTGATGACGTCGGGAACCGTGGCCTTGCGCATCTTGCGGAAGTTCTCCCGAATCCGGTCGGCGATCACCACCGATTCGTTGACCGAGTAGCCTAGGACTGCAAGAATTGCGGCAAGCACCGGAAGCGAAAACTCCCATTGAAAGACCGCGAAGAAGCCAAGGATGATCACGACGTCGTGCAGATTGGCGGCGATCGCGGACACCGCGAAGCGCCACTCGAATCGAAGCGCAAGATAGGCGACGATGCCGATGCTCACCAGCAACAAGGCTAGCGCGCCATTTTCATAGAGCTCCTTGCCGACTTGAGGGCCGACAAATTCGACCCGCTGCTGACTGACGGCCGCGTCGTCGGCCTTGAGCTCGGTCATGACCCGCTCGGAGAGTTGCGCGCTCGAAAGTCCTTCCTTGAGCGGCAGGCGGATCAGCGCGCTATTGGAACTGCCGAAGCTCTGCACCGCGAATTCGCCCAGATTCATCTTGTCGATCGCGTTGCGGACGCGCGTGAGATCGGCGGGATGGGGGTATGCGATCTCGATTACCGTTCCACCTCGGAAATCGACTCCGAGGTTGAGGCCACGCGTGGCGAGAAACAACACGGCGAGCAGGAAAGTGACCAACGAAATCACGTTGAACACTAGCGCGTGCTTCATGAACGGGATGACGCTGCGTATGCGGAAGAATTCCATGCCTGTTCTCTATGCTGGTCAGCGACGAAGTTTTCGACCGAGGGCCGAGCGCTCCGTAGACCGTGTCATTGGCCCGCCGCCTTGGCAGCACTCGGTTTCCAGACCTGACCGATCGAAATCTTGTCGAGTTTCTTCCGGCCGCCGTAGACGAGTGCCACCAGCCCACGTGAGACGAACACCGCGGAGAACATCGACGTCATTATTCCCAGACAGTGGACGACCGCGAAGCCGCGCACCGGACCGCTGCCGAAAATAAGCAGCGCAAGGCCGGCGATGAGCGTCGTCACGTTGGAGTCGAGAATGGTGCCCCAGGCCCGCTCGTAGCCGGCCTTGATTGCAGCGTGCGGCGTATCGCCCCAGCGCAGCTCTTCTCGAATGCGTTCGTTGATCAGAACGTTGGCATCGATGGCCATGCCGAGCGTCAATGCCACCGCGGCGATGCCGGGCAGCGTCAATGTGGCCTGCAGCATCGACAGGATCGCAACCAGCAGCAGCAGGTTGACCACCAGCGAGATGGTCGAGATGATGCCCATCAGTCCGTAATAGACGCAGATGAAAACGGATAGCACGATGAATCCGTAGAGCACCGAATCGAAGCCCTTCTGGATGTTCTCCGCGCCGAGCGAAGGCCCCACGGTCCGCTCTTCGACGATTTCCATCGGCGCTGCCAATGCGCCGGCGCGCATCAGCAACGAAATGTCGTTCGCTTCGCGGGTGTTCATCTTGCCGCTGATCTGGACCCGGCCGCCGCCGATTTCCTCGCGGATGACCGGGGCCGTGATGACCTCGGCCTTGGATTTTTCGACCAGCACGATGGCCATCCGCTTGCCGACGTTCTCGCGGGTGAGCTCCTTGAAAATGCGCGCGCCGGTCGCGTCGAGATTGATGTGCACCGCCGGTTCGTTGGTTCGTCCGTCGAATCCCGGCTGCGCATCGTTGATGCGGTCGCCGGTCAGCACTACCTGGCGCTTGACCAGGAGCTGCGTCCCGCTGCGTTCGGTGAACAGGTCGTTGCCCAGCGCGGGTTGACCGCCGATCGCCGCTTCCAACGCGCCCGGGTCGTCGTTGACCATTCGTATCTCGAGCGTCGCCTGCCGGCCGAGAATGTCCTTGGCGCGCGCGGTATCCTGCACGCCGGGCAGTTGCACGACCACGCGGTCCGCGCCCTGCTGCTGGATGATCGGCTCGGCCACGCCGAGCTCGTTGACGCGGTTTCTCAGGATGGTGATGTTCTGCTGGACCGCGCCGTCCTGGATCCGCTTCTGCGCCTCGGGCTTGAGGTTGGCGATGAGCTTGAACTGGTCGCCCGCATCGGCGCCACTGAGCGCGAGATCCGGGAAGGTACCGCTGATTTCAACGTTTGCCTTGTCGCGCTCCGCGGCGTCGCGGAAGCGGATGGCGACGTTCTGGCCTTCGCGCGCGATGCCCGCATACTGCACCTTCTTCTCGCGCAGCAGCGACCGGATGTCGGTCAAATAGCGATCGGCGGCCTTGTCTAGCGCCGCCTTCATGTCGACCTGCTCCAGGAAATACACGCCGCCGCGGAGGTCGAGCCCAAGGTACATCGGCAATGCGCCGATCGATGCCAGCCAGCGTGGCGAGCTAGACACCTGATTCAGCGCGACGATGTAGTTCTCGCCAAGCTTCTGCTGCAGCAAATCTTTGGCCTTGAGCCGGGTATCGGCGTCGGCGAAGCGGACTTTAATGCCCGTCGGATCGATCGTTTCTCCGCGGTAAGGGATGTTCGCCGCCTTGAGTGCCTCCTCCACGGTCTGAAGTGTCGAGTTGTCGATCTTGATGTTGGCCTTGCTCGTGGATACCTGTACCGCCGGGACCTCGGGAAAGAAATTCGGCAGGGTGTAGACGATGCCGACGAACATCGCCACGCCGATGACGACGTATTTCCAGGCGGAGTAGCGATTCATTGAGTGGTCAGCAATTGAGAGTGCACCGCGGGAGCGCTGTCTTTCGTACGACGCGCCGGCCGCGA
>JALZAO010000105.1 GCA_030948305.1 Pseudomonadota bacterium | reverse complement strand
GCCATCCCCAGCCGAGACTTCCCGCCGCGGCGATGATTCCCGTGGCGATGAGCTGCCAGCCCGCGACGCGTCGCAAAGGGTAACGAAATGGCGAACGGCCGGAGACGGAATCGGGCACCGCAGGCTCAAGCAAACTTTTGGATTATAGGGTTTTGTGCGGCGGCGCGTCAACGAATGCTGCGACGCACATACGGAGTGCTCGAGGTGTCTCAACGCTCGCGTTTACCCTCCGGAAAGTGCGCATACGATCATCACTTCAGTCGCGCGGTCCAATGTCGGATTCAAGTCGCTTGCCTGCACGCCGTCGACGAAGAATTTGATGTGTCGGCGAATGCGCCCCTGTTCATCGATGATCCGAAATCGCAGTCCCGGAAACCGTCGATCGAGGTCCGCGAGCAGACTGCCGAGAGTCGATCCGTCAGCGCTGACCGCCGCGGCGTTCGCGGTGTAATCTCGCAGCGGTCCGGGAATGAGAACGCGCATGGGCGATCAGCACCGCGCCTTCGCCGCCTTCGCCGCCTTCGCCGACTTCGCCAGCCGCGTTGGCCGCAGCGCGCCCACGTTCAGGCTGCCTCGACGGCGTAAACGTGCGGCAGGTGCGCGGCGAGACATTTCCACGTACGTCCTTCATCGCGGCTCCCCCAAATCTCTCCGCTGCTGGTGCCGAAGTAAACGCCAACGGGAGTCCCATGATCGGCCGTCATCGCCTGCCGCTTGACGGTCAGCCACGCCTGCGTTTTGGGCAAGCCTGTCCCTTGACGCTGCCAGGATCTGCCGCCGTTGACCGAGCGATAAACGGCCGGCTTGCCTGCCGGCGACGTTCGCGGCCAGACTTTGGTGCCATCCATCGGAAACACCCACACCGTGTCCGGATCGCGTGGATGAACAACCATCGGAAACCCGATCGCGCCGACACTCTTGGGCATGCTCGTGCCGATATCCTGCCAGCGCTCCTCGGGTCGGTCGAGCCGATAGATGCCGCAATGATTCTGCTGGTAGAGCCGGTCCGGCAAGACGGGATGCAGTCGTACGCAATGCGGATCGTGACCGAATTCCGGCGTCGGCTCCGGCAGAAAATCGGCTTTGACTCCGGCATTCAGCGGCCGCCAAGCGCCGCCGCCGTTGGCCGATTCGAACACGCCTCCGCTCGACATTCCGATGTACATGTGATTGGGATCACGCGGGTCGATCAGAATCGAGTGCAGTTTCGGGCCGTCGGGCGTTCCGTCCTTGTCGCCCCCGCACCACGTCTTGCGCATGGGGTGCTCGTTGAAGCCATCGACGCCGTCCCACGTCGCGCCGCCATCCTCGGAGCGAAACAATCCCTGCGGTGAGGTACCGGCGTACCAGGTCCGGGACTCGGACGCGTGTCCCGGCGCAAGCCAGAAAGTATGGTCGACCACGCGTCCGCCGCCGTCCCGAAAGGCCGGCGGACGTTTCGCCTCGTGCCAGGTTCTCCCGCGATCGGCGGAACGGAAGATGGTCGGTCCGAGGTGGCCCGTGCGAGCCGCGGCAAGCACTGTCTTGTCGTCGCGCGGATCGGCGACACAATGATGAACGACGTGGCCAAGAAAATGCGGACCGATAAGGCGCCACTGGCGGCGTGTTGCATCGGCGCTCAATTGCCATAGGCCCTTGCGCGTAGCAATGAGCAGCGTTGCGCGGCGTCTCCGCGCGATATCGATCTTCGCCATTTCGTTCTCCCCACTTCCGGACTGCCGAAATTACGCCTTCGCCTCGGTTCCGACAAGACGTCATCGCGAACGGGACCCTTACAGCGCTCGCGGACAACTGGATTTATCCGCTACAATCGACGTTCGTCGTTGTCATGCCACGGCGCGTTCGCGCCCTTGCTCCCGGAGAAGAATATGACCATTAAAGTAGGCGACCGGCTGCCCCCCGGAACCTTGAGCGAATATATCGACGTTGAGACGGAGGCCTGCAAGATCGGCGCCAATCAGTTCCCGGTCGACGCTCTTACCCGAGGCAAGAAGGTCGTGATATTCGGGTTGCCCGGCGCCTTCACGCCGACCTGCTCGGCGCAGCACGCGCCAAGCTACATCAAGCACTACGACGAGCTCAAAGCCAAGGGTGTGGACGACATTTTCTGCCTGTCGGTCAACGACGCATTTGTGATGGGGGCGTGGGCCAAGAATCTAAGCGCCGCGGGCAAGGTGCGCATGATGGGCGACGGCAGCGCCGCGTACACCAAGGCGCTGGGTCTGGAGCTCGACCTGACTGCCAGGGGGATGGGCATACGCTGCCAGCGCTTTTCCGCGCTGGTCGAGGACGGGGTGGTCAAGGAGCTGAACATCGAAGCGCCGGGCAAGTTCGAGGTGTCGGGCGCGGAGCCCATGCTGAAGCTTCTGGGCTGAGGTACACGCTCGCCGCTGGAGTGATTCGCGGCGTCATGGTGATTCGTGGCGCAACAGAGTATTCGCGGCGCTTCGGCGCCGCCGCGGTTTTATGGGTCGCGTTGGTTCATTTGCGGCGTAGCCGCGCGAGAATGCCGTCGAGCTGTTCCAGGCTCGAATAGTCGATCACCAGGCGGCCGGTGCCTTTCTTCGCCGCGTCGATGCGAACTCTTGCGCCGAGCGTCTCGGCAAGCTCCTCCTGAAGGCGCACCAGGTCCGCCTCGCGGCCGCCATTTGTGGCGCGCGCCTTGCGGCGCGCGGGCGGCGCCAGAACGCCCTTCACCAGCCGCTCGGTGTCGCGCACCGACATTTGTTCGGCGACGACCTTGGACGCCGCTGCGACCTGCTGCGCCCCGGAGAGCCCCAGCAGCGCACGTGCGTGGCCCATGTCGAGCTTTCCCGCGAGCAGGTATCCCTGCACCTGCTTGGGTAACTGCGTCAGGCGAAGCAAATTGCTGACCGCACTGCGCGAGCGGCCCACCGCGGCCGCCGCGGCGTCGTGGGTCAGCCGAAACTCGCTGATCAGGCGCGCGATCCCCTGCGCCTCCTCGAGTGGGTTGAGGTCCTCGCGCTGTATATTTTCGATCAGCGCCAGGGCCAGCGCGGCCTGATCCGGAGCGTTGCGCACCAGCGCAGGCACTTCTTTCAATCCCGCGCGCTGCGCGGCGCGCCAGCGTCGTTCGCCGGCGATGATCTCGTAGCGGCCGCCGTCGACCGGACGGACGAGTATCGGCTGCACGACCCCCTGTGCCTTGATCGACAGGGCGAGCTCGGCAAGCGAATCCTCGTCCATGCGCGTGCGCGGTTGATACTTTCCGACGCCGATGCGATCGAGGGGAAGAGACTGCAGCGATTCGCCAGCGGAGATTTCGCCGGAGCCGGCAAGCAGCGCATCGAGTCCGCGACCGAGTCCCTTCAACTTAGCCATGCAATGCCCTCTCGGCGGAAGAGATCACATTCTCGTCCCGTCGCAGCATTTCTCCCGCCAGCGCGAGATATGCCAGTGCGCCTTTGGACGTCTTGTCGAGTTGCAGCGCGGGGACACCGTGACTCGGCGCTTCGGCGAGTCGAATGTTGCGTGGGATCACCGTGCGATAGAGCTTCTCGCCGAAGTGCTTTTGCAGGTCCGCGGACACGTTAAGCGCAAGCGTGTTGCGCGGGTCGTACATGGTACGCAGCAAGCCCTCGATTTCAAGGCGCGGGTTGAGGTGCGCGCGCACCTTGCGTATGGTTTGCACCAGGTCGGAAAGTCCTTCGAGCGCGTAGTACTCGCACTGCATCGGAATGAGGACGCTATCGGCGGCGCACAAGCCGTTCAAGGTCAACAGCGAAAGCGAGGGCGGACAGTCGAGCAGGATGAAATCGTAGTCGTCTACGACCACCGATATCGCGGCTCGCATCTGCGAAAGCGCCTCCGCGAGCGCACCCTTGAGCCTCATCTCGCGCTCCGGCAAGTCGACCAGCTCTACCTCCGCGCCGGCAAGCTCGCGATTCGAAGGCACCAGATCGAAGCCACCCGAAGGAGAGCGCACCCGGACATCGGAAATCTTTTTCTCTCCCAGCAGCACCTGATACACGGTGTAAGTAAGCGCTCGCTTATCGATGCCGGCGCCCATGGTGGCGTTGCCCTGGGGATCGAGATCGACCAGCAGCACGCGGCGTTTCATCGCCACCAGGCTCGCGGCGAGATTGACGCTGGTGGTCGTCTTGCCGACGCCGCCCTTCTGATTGGCAACCGCGATGATCTTGCTCATGGCCGGCGCGGCTCCATGATCACCAGATGCCGCTGCACGTCGAGGCCTGGAACCCGCACCGCGGGCACCCCTGCGACCACTACGTCCGGTGGCAGCTCACGCAGTTCCTCGTGTGGATAGAGACCCTTCATCGCGACCAGCCGCCCTCCGCGCGTGACCAGTCGTCGCGCGGCCGTGGCGAACGTCGCCAGATCGGAAAAGGCACGCGAGATGACGACGTCGAACAAGACTTCAGCGACGTAGTCCTCGACGCGCACGGCACAAACTTCGACGTTGGCGAGATCGAGTTCAATCGTCGCCTGGCGCAGGAACGCCGCTTTTTTGTGGTTGCTGTCGAGCAGCACGACGCGCCAATCCCGACGGGCGATCGCGAGCGGAATGCCCGGCAGGCCGCCGCCACTGCCTATGTCGAGCACGCGCAAGTCGACTTCTTTGGGTAGATGTTCGAGCACCGCCAGCGAGTCCAGTAAATGGTGGGTGACCATTTGCTCCGGATCGCGGATCGCGGTCAGGTTGTGCGTGCGATTCCATTTGTCGAGCAAGGCGATGTATTGCGACAGCTTGGCCCGCGCCGCGATATCCGCGTCCAGATCCAGCGCGGAGAGTCCTGCCGCCAACGCTGCCGTCATGCTGAAAGTCTTGCGGCGGGTGGCGTCTGCGGCCGAAAGCCGCGCTTGAGATGGACCAGCAGCAAGGTGATCGCGGCGGGAGTGATGCCGGAGATGCGTTTTGCCTGACCGATGGTCTCCGGCCGATGCTGGTTGAGCTTTTGCTGAACTTCGGACGACAGCCCACGCACGGTGCGGTAATCGAGATCGCCAGGCAGCCGTTGCGCCTCCTGCGACGCGTTCCGCGCAATCTCGTCGTGCTGGCGCTCGATGTAGCCGGCGTACTTGGTTGCGATCTCGACCTGCTCCGCGACGCGAACGTCCACTACCACGCTTCCCGCGCCAGGCAAACTCATGAGCTCGGCATAGCTCACTCCCGGCCTGCGCAACAGCTCGACCAGCGCATACTCTCGGTCCAAGGGTTGACCGAGAACGCGTTCGGCTTCAGCGCTGCCCACCACCTTCGGATTGACCCAGCAGGATTTGACGCGTTCCAATTCCTTGGCGACCGCGTCCCGGTGGCGGCAAAACGCCTCCCATCGCCGATCGTCGACGACGCCGAGCGCGCGGCCGGCTTCGGTAAGCCGCAGATCGGCATTGTCCTCGCGCAACTGCAGTCGGTACTCGGCGCGGCTGGTAAACATGCGGTAGGGCTCGGTGACGCCGCGCGTGATGAGGTCGTCGACCAGCACGCCCAGGTAGGCCTGATCGCGGCGCGGACACCATCCTTCTTCGCCGATGGCGAGCCGGCCCGCATTGATACCTGCGAGGATTCCCTGCGCGGCGGCTTCCTCGTAGCCGGTCGTGCCGTTGATCTGTCCCGCGAAAAAAAGCCCGCGTACCGCCTTGGTCTCGAGGGTGCCCTTAAGCGCCCTGGGATCGAAGAAATCGTATTCGATGGCGTAGCCCGGACGCACAAGGTGCGCACGCTCCAGCCCCTTGATCGAGCGAACCATGGCCAGTTGCACGTCGAACGGCAGGCTGGTCGAAATACCGTTGGGATAGATTTCGTGCGTTTCCAGGCCCTCCGGCTCCAGGAACACCTGGTGGCTCACGCGCTCGGCGAAGCGAGTGACCTTATCTTCGATCGACGGGCAATAGCGCGGCCCCACGCCTTCGATGACTCCGGTGTACATCGGAGATCGATCGAGGCCGCCGCGAATAATCTCGTGGGTTTGCAGG
>JALZAO010000104.1 GCA_030948305.1 Pseudomonadota bacterium | reverse complement strand
CCGCGAGTTGGGCGACCTGCTGGCGCAGCGGCTCGGCGGCGGCATCGCGGTCATGATGCGCGGCCATGGCATCACCACGGTTGCGGCGGACGTGCGCACCGCAACGATCGCGGCATGCTTTCTCGAGGAGAGCGCCGATTTGCAGTTGCGCATGCTTGCCGCGGCCGGCGGGAAGCCGGAGCGCATTCGTGCCTTCACTCCGGAAGAAGCCGAGCGCGTGCGCGACCAGCTCGCCTCCGGCATCGTGGATCGCGCGTGGGAGTACTACGCAGCCGTCACCGAGCTCAAGCCGCTGGGCGGATAGGCCGTCTTTCAGTCTGCTGTGGCACCGGTGCGCCGCACCAGCTCGGCGAATTTCTTTTCCTCCGCGCGGATGGTGTCGGCGAGCTGCTCCGGCGTACCGGGTGCGGCCTCGAAGCCGAAGCGAGTGAGCTGCTCGAGAACCTCCGGATCCGCGAGCTGCCTGTTGATGTCCGCGTTGATCTTTCGTACCGTTTCGGTGGGAGTCCCGCGCGGCGCGAGCACCGCAAGCCACGAATCGACCACCATGCCGGCGGGGCCGCCAGCTTCCTCGAGTGTCGGCACGTCGGGCAGCGTCTTGAGCCGGTGCTTGGCGGCGATCGCAATCAGCTTTAAGCGCCCGCTTTGCATGAGCGGGAGCGCCGAGCCGAGCGTGGAGAACGCCCACCCGACGTCCCCGCCGGCGATCGCGACATACATTTGCGACTGGTCCTTGTAGGGAACGTGGATCATCCTGGTGCCGGTAAGAAATTCGAACTCCGCGCTCCCGAGATGCGATGGGCTCCCGACGTACGACGATCCATAGGACACCGTACCCGGACTCGCCTTTGCCGCATTGATCAGCGCCGGCACGCTTCGATACGGGCCCGCGGCCGACACCGTAAGGAAAAACGGCGTGTGATAGAACATCGCCACCGGCACGAAGTCTTTTCGCGGGTCGTAGGGAAGCTTCTTGTAGAGCGCGGGATTGATGGCCACGTGTGCGTTGCTGACGACGAGGAGCTCGTGACCGTCGGGCACAGCGTTTTTCACCGCCTCGATGGCGATGAACCCGCTCGCTCCCGGCTTCGCGTCGACGATCACCGGTTGCGACCACGCCTTCGACAGCTTGTCCGCCATCATGCGGGTGAATATCGCGGGCCCCGCGCCGGCCGCGTAGGGTGCCGTGATCTTCACCACTTTTGATGGGAAAGGCTGGGCGAGGGCGAGCGTTGCCGACCCGAGCCATGCCGCAATCAGGAAAATGATGCGTCGCGATGCTGTCAAATTCATTGTGATCTCTGCCGGGGTCGATGAAGGACCATGGAAACGTTACCGTAGCACACACGCGGCCGTTGGGCGGTCTCGTCTCAACGTCGTTGCCGCCGTGACCTTTCGGCGAAAGGCTCTTCACGCGTTTCAGGATGGCGCGCGCGGTCGCAATTTCCGATCGTTCAGATATTGCTGGAGACTGGCCGCGTTCGCGTCGCGATCCGCGAAGCCGACATAGCCATCCGGACGAATGAGATAAACAGCGTTGCGAACGAAACCCGCGGAACGCATGGCGTCATGCCATGGAAAAGAGTGCAGCGGCAGTCCCCTCGCCTTGCATACGCTCGAGATCGCCGGCGTGACATCGCCGTAGACGTGCAGCTGCCAGTCGATCGACGTCAATGGGGCGAAGTTGTCGGGGCCGGCGGCCGACGATGGATCGAGCTTGACCCACGGAAGGCGGTCGCCGCCATGGATTTTTCCTGCGACACCGACGCTTAATTTGCTGGGACGATAGTCGATCAAGGTCTGCGACGCGGTACGGAACATTAATCGTCGCGTGGCGTTCAATGTAGCAAGCGCCGGAAGCACGCGCGGCACGACATGCAGCCGCACGAATCTCGCCAGGCCCCCGTCGCTGGTGACGAGCTGAAAGATCCGATCGGTCGTTGCGACAAGCCGTTTTGCAAATGCGATTCGCTCGGTTTCGAACGTGTCGAGGAGTTGGTGGGCCGCGCGGCCCTGCAACACCGCGGCAAGCTTCCACGCCAGGTTTACCGCGTCGCCGATGCCCGTGTTCATTCCCTGGCCGCCGACGGGACTGTGAATGTGCGCGGCATCGCCCAGAAGAAACGTGCCGCCCGCACGGAATCGAATGGCGACGCGATGATGCACGTGATAGGTCGAGAACCAGTTCACGCGCTTCACGTCGATGCCCAGACGTTCGATGACGCTGCGGCTCACGTCTTTCCATTGCAGCGGGTCGTGCTGCGTTTCCGACGCCTGCCGAACCCAGCCGACGAGACGCGCACGTCCGTCGCCCTTCATCGGAAAGACAGCCAGAAAATCCACATCGTCGAGCGCCACGTGCAGCTCATGGTTCATCACCGGACCGCTCCCGTCGGCGTCGGCGACGTAGAACAGATGACTATAGGTTCCTCCCGGGAAGCCGGTGCCCAGCTTCTCGCGCACGACCGAGCGCGCGCCATCGCAACCCGCAAGAAAGGCGGCTTCGCAAGTCTCATCGCTTCCGTCCGCGCGCTTCAGATGCACGGCGATGCGGTTTCCCCGCTCCTCGAAGCCGACCACCTCGGTCGGGCGATCGATGTGCACGCCTTTTTCTTTCAACCGCTCGATCAAAAACCGCTCATGTTGATCCTGCGGGTAAATGACCATGTATGGGTACGGGCTCAGCCCGGCACCGATGTCACCAAAGGCAACGCGTGCCGCTTGTCTGCCGCGGACCCAGAGGTTGACGGCGGCGAAATGCAGCCCTTCCCCGACAAGGGAGTCGGCGATACCCATCTGCCGATATAACTCCAGCGTACGAGCGTGCACCACCAGCGCGCGCGAGGTGGTCCCCGGTTCGGCTGCTTTGTCGACGATGCGCACGCGCACGCCGAGGCGCTGGAGCCAAAGCGCCAGGACAAGGCCGGTCGGTCCGGCGCCGGCGATCAGAACATCGGTGTCCGACATCGCAAAAGTCAGCGTTGCTGCTCCGCGCGCTGAATCCGCTCCTCGGTAGCCGGATGCGTGCTCAGGTACTGAAGCAGCGCATCAGGCTCTTCTTTAGCATCCTTGCGCAGACGCAGTCGACGCATCAAGTCCGCGAACGCCTGGGGCGACTGGCCGTGACGTTTCAACATCGCGAACGCGTAGTCGTCGGCCTCCGACTCGAACTGCCTTGAATATTTCGTTTTAAGCAATATCGCGGGCAACGCCGCCGCGAGTACCGTTGTGCCTACGGCGTCGCCTGCCAGCGCCGTCATCAGCACAGCCAGTCCGGAGCTCTGCAGCACCAATCGCATGGCATGATGCCCGCGAACGTGTCCGATTTCATGCGCGACGACGGCCAGGAACTCGGCATCGTTGTCGGTCGCGTGCACCATTTCATCGGTGACGACGATGATACCTCCCGGCAGCGCGAGCGCGTTCGGCATTCCGGCGTGGCGGAACGCGAGCCTGTAGCTCTGCGCGTCCTCGCCGTTGACGAATTGAGCGTACTTTTCTTCGAGCTCGTCGGTTTTCTCTTCGGTCAGCGTCGAAGGCGCGAAGATGGTGCGGTCGAGAATTTCAAGCGTTTGCCGACCCATGAAGGCTTCGACCGCCGGGCTGATGCGCCTTGAGACCGGCTCCGCGGCAAGTGGCAGCACGAACACCACGATCAGCCACACCACGCCCGCGGTCACTACGAGCCCCGTGAGAGCGGCCCACCACCGCGACTCGATCGCGAACGCAGCGCGCGAGATGAAATCCGTTGGCGGCCATAGTAAAGCAACGGCTTCGTGCGCGTCGGTTTGGATGAGCTCGCCGCCGGGCAGCCTGAGCAGACGCGGGACGCCCGGGATGGGAGCATCGGTGATGATCCGATCGCGGGCGACGCTGCGCGGCGCCTCGATTGCGCTGGCGATGAGCACTTCGTCGCCCTCGGCGTGGACCTGCACCGGCAGGCCCGCCGCGCGAACGCCGTCGAACAGCACGCCTTCAAACGCTGTCATAGCGACACATCCACATCGAAGAGATCGCTGACCTCGGAGCCGGTCGCGCTGCTGACGCTCGTCGCCGTGCCCATGAAGGCTTCGGGCGTCGCCTCACCGATCAGGTACAGATTTCGCGCACGGTAGCGGGCCATGCGGATCGTCACCCAGGCCGTTGCCAGCCCCAGCGTGGCGAGGATCGCGACGATGTTGCTCAGGTACAGCCATACCATATCACGCGTGCGCAAGGTGCTGCGGCAACGCAGTGGGCCGACCACCACTCCGTTGAGCGTAAGGTTCCCGATTTGCGCGCGCAAGAACGCGTACACGGCGATGTACGCGACATACAGCACCGCGACAGGCGCCAGCGCGGCCATCCCCGAGGGCTGTTGGCGGGAAGCGGCGCCCGCCGCGAAAACCAGCCCGACCATGGCGGCGACAAACAAAACCATGATGCCGGTGAACATCAGCATCGCGAGGAGATAGGCCAGAATAAAACCGCCCGTCGCAAGGTCGGCACGGATTTGCGTGTCGCCGAAGCGGTGATGCTCGATGATGAAGCGCGCGCGACGCATCCTTGCATATGGGTGCATGAGCCCCAGGGTCACCACTGCCAGGAGCCCGAGCGCGAGAAAGACCCTTGCCGCCTCCCAGAAGCCGCCGTTGAAGCTGAAAGTGATGTTGCGCCAGGCCGAATTGCGAGCGTTGAAGCGCGACGCCGCGACCACGATCCACGGCGTTAGCGCGAGCAGGATGATGATGAATACGAGCTGCATGATCGGCAGCACGTGGCCGCTGAGCGCAAACCCGCCGAGCAGAACGAGCGCGATCACGCGTCCCCTGAGGATAGCGAGCGGCGTCGCGCGGAACTCGAATCCGGTGCCGTCGAGCTCGGTATGCGAATAGAGATAGCGTTTCTTGCGGACCTTGCCCCACGCCGAATAAATACCGAGCGTGACGACGGACAGAAACAGGCTGACGACCCAGATCCGGAAATACTCGCCGGTTCGCCCGATGAAATCGAAGCGGTATGTCGTCAGTGTCAACGTTCCGCGGTCGCTCACTTCGCTCACGCGCTGCCCCTGGATAACGACGGCCAATTGTACCGGGCTGCCAGCGGGAGCAGCCGGCGCCGAGTAGCGAACGGTTTCTGTCGGATGGACCCCGCCTCGTACGCGGGGTATCGCACTTGGGTCACCGCAGGCGGGACCTTGTGCTAGATTTGCTATCGCGTTGCGTTTCGATCCCAGGACCATGACCGCAAAAGACGAATGGGCCTTTCCACGCGAGCTCCAGCCTCGCGCGGGAGAGGTCGAGTTCGACCTCTCTGTCGCGCTGAATGCGGTTGTCGCGCTTCGCGCGGATGTTCCGGAGGATGCATACACTGCGTCGATACTCGGCACCGAGCGTACCGGAAACGGTGTCGTCATTCGCGACGATGGGCTCATCCTTACCATCGGCTATTTGATCACCGAAGCCGAAACCATCTGGCTGACGGCCAACAACGGCACCGTGGTGCAGGGCTATCCGATGGCATACGACTTCACCAGCGGTTTCGGCCTGGTGCAACCCCTTGGCCGTCTCGGCGTCAAACCGCTCGTGCAGGGCTCGGCCGCTTTGGTCGCGACCGACGACGACGTATTCGTCATCGGTAACGGCGGCCACGCGCACGCGCTCAAGGCGCGAGTCATGGACAAACGGGAATTCGCAGGCTACTGGGAGTACGTGCTGGACGAAGCATTGTTCACCGCGCCGGCTCATCCCGAGTGGAGCGGCGCGGCGCTGGTGGGCGACGATGGGAGCCTGGTGGGCATCGGATCGCTGCTGGTGCAGGAGCAGGTCGACGAAGACACCGTTCACGGCAATATGTTCGTACCGATCGATCTGCTTCACCCGATCGTCGACGACCTGATCCGTCAAGGCCGCCGCTCAGGACTGGTGCGGCCGTGGCTCGGCCTGTACGCGGGGGAGGTAAAGGAGCGATTGGTGG
>JALZAO010000003.1 GCA_030948305.1 Pseudomonadota bacterium | reverse complement strand
CCCGGGGCCGGAAATCATGGACGCGGCAACGCTCATCGGCGACACCGTCGTCAATTCCAGTGGTGAAGATCTGGGCAAGATCGAGGCGATCATGCTCGACGTCACCGCAGGTCGCATCGCCTACGCGGTGCTGTCCTTCGGTGGTTTTCTGGGTATGGGCTCCAAATATTTCGCCATACCATGGTCCGCGTTCACCCTCGACGCCGGCGAGAAGCGGTTCATCCTCGGTGTGAGCAAGGATCGGCTGGAAAATGCGCCGGGATTCGACAAGGATCATTGGCCGTCGATGGCCGACCCTACGTGGGCGACGGAGGTGCACGCGTATTACAACGTCACACCCTACTGGGATGACAATCTCGATACCGCACGCGATCGCCGATCGACGCCGGACGAATTGACGACGCCTCGAATCTATTGAGTCATAGTCAAAGGGCAGGGCAGCAGTAACGACAACACGCGGGCAATTCTGCGGAGACAGCGGCTGGCGACCTTCGGGTTGCCGGCCGTTTCTTTGGTTGCGGCTCCGCGGCGACCTCGTGACGGACACCTTACGCACGCGCCACAAGATCGCTGCGACGATGATGCGTGATAGGATGGCCCGCAGATTTCGACGGGAGCGCGGGCGATGAATAGACTCGATTTCGACGGGCGTACCGCCGTCATTACCGGCGGGGCGGCAGGCATCGGACTCGCGATCGCGCGGCGGCTGGTGGCGAGCGGCGGCAGGGTCAGCCTCTGGGACAAAGATACATCGGCATTGAAAAGCGCGCAGTCGGCCTTGGGCAAGGGGACCGAAGCCTGCGTCGTGGACGTTGCCGATGTCGCAAGCGTCGATGCGGCAGCCAAGTCAACGTCGAGTGCCCTGGGCCGGGTCGACGCCCTCGTTTGCTCGGCCGGCATCGCGGGAATCAACGCCACGACCTGGCAGTACACCGTCGATCAATGGCTACAGGTGATCGGCATCAACCTCAACGGAGTCTTCTATTGCAACCGGGCAATCGTCCCGCTCATGCTCGAGCGGGACTATGGCCGCATCGTGAATATCGCCTCCATCGCCGGCAAGGAAGGCAATCCGAACGCGAGCGCGTACAGCGCTTCCAAAGCGGGTGTGATCGGCCTGACCAAGTCGATCGCCAAAGAGCTCGCCAAGACCGGCATTCGCGTCAACTGCGTCACACCGGCGGCGGTCAAGACGGCGATCTTCGATCAGATAACGCAGCAGCACATCGATTTCATGCTGTCGAAGATTCCCCTTGGCCGTTTCGGAACGGTCGAGGAAATCGCCGCGTTGGTGGCCTGGTTATGCACCGAGGATTGCTCGTTCTCGACCGGCGCGGTGTTCGATCTCTCGGGTGGCCGCGCGACGTATTGATCTCGTACGTTTTCTTGCACCGCCTGCACGCGCTGCGATATAGTGTTGTGCACAGGGGCCCGGGGCTAGGAAGTGTTGGTTGCACCGAAGAACCGCTATTTGGCGTTTGCGGCCCGCAGATCCGAACCTCCACCGGTTAACGAATAGGAAGAAGAAAAATGAGATCTACCGTGCCTATTCTTGCACGTCGTGTAGCAGGTGCTCGCGCGAGATTCGCAGTGCTGTCTCTGCTGTGCCTCACAACCAGTGGGTCGGCGTGGGCGGCGGTGTTCAATGTCGCGGCAGGCGACACCGCCGGACTGATTGCCGCGATCACTACGGCCAACGGAAACGGCGTCGCCAATGTGATCAACCTCGGCGGAGGAACATACAACCTCACCGTCGCGGACAACACTTCGGTCATTGCGGGACCGAACGGCTTGCCGGCGATCACCAGTACGCTCACGATCAACGGCAACGGCTCGACCATCGCACGGACCGGCGCGCCGTTGTTTCGGATACTTCAAGTCGGGTCGGCCACAGGGACAGTGGGTGCGCTGACGCTGAACAATGCAATCATTACCGGCGGTAATCCCGGTCAAACCCCCGGGCCGCAAGCTCCGACTGATGGCGGTGGAATTGTTGTGTTCGCGGCGAATTCCAGCCTGACCGTTAACGGCAGCACGATCAGCGGCAACACGTCACGCGGCGGCGGCGGCATCTCGATCGAGGGCACTGCGGCCTCGGCCGTGATTACGAACAGCACGGTTAGTAGCAATACTGCCAGCAGTACCACCGGAGGCTTTGGCGGCGGCATCGCGGTCGAGGGATTTACCAGCCGCCTCACGGTCACCAATTCAAACGTCCTCAACAACGTGGCGGCGGGCGCCACCGGTGGAGCTGTCGGCGCGGCTGGCGGGGCCATCAGCGTCGATGGGGGCGCGAACGTCATCAACATCACCAACAGCACCCTATCGGGTAATCAGGCCAATGGCGGCACGGCCGGTGCTGAGGGTGGGGCCATCGAGGAATCGGGCGGCAACAGCTCCGTCTATGTGATCACTGGGACCACCATCAGCAACAACTCAGTCAATGCCACGACGGGGAATGCGCGAGGTGCGGGGTTCATGGCTTCCGCGGATGCCACTGTGACCTTCCGCAATTCGACCATCAGCGGAAATTCGCTTTCGACCGGCAGTGCCACCGTCCAGGGTGGTGCGATCGCGAACACCGGCGGGTCCGTGTTCGTACTGTCGAACACGACCGTAACGAATAACAGCGCCAAGACGGGGGGCGGTCTGTTTCAAACTGGCGCGGGGTCGATAACCCTCCGAAATTCCATTCTTGCGGGCAATGCTGCTTCCACCACAGGCCCGGATTGCAACGGAACGATCGCCTCTCAGGGGCATAACCTCATCGGCAGCACCGTGGGTTGCACTTTCGCTGCCAGCACGGGCGACTTGCTCGGCGCGTCGGCAAACCTCGGCCCGCTAGCAAACAACGGAGGCCCTACACAAACGCATGCCCTTAATGTCGGCAGCGTCGCGATCGACGCCGGCGATTCTGGCGTCCCGGGCAGCGGCGGAACTGCGTGCGAAGCCACTGATCAGCGCGGCGTCACGCGTCCGCAGGGGGTCCGTTGCGACATTGGAGCGTTCGAAGTCTCCGGCGCTCCTCCCCCGCCACCACCGCCGCCGGTCGCGACTGTCGTCCCGACCTTGAGTGAATGGGCGATTTATGCGCTTTCTGCGCTTCTTGGGCTGTTCGGCATAGTGGGGATACGCCTACGCGGCCGCTAGGCGTCGATGGCGTCGCGCAGGATCGCATCGTGGTGCGCCGGCGCCTGCTGCATCGCGGCGTGCTGCGTCTCCGAAGCCGCGTGCTGCACTCGATGTCGGTGAACAGGAACGTGACCGTGCCGCTCGGCAGAAAACGGTCAGCGCGAGGGGTCGGCATGAGCAGCTATTACGGGCGCACCTCGAGCATGATCTTGCCGATGTGTGCGCTCGATTCCATCAACCTATGCGCCGCGGCCGCATCGGCCAGCGGAAACACCCGGTAGATGACCGGCTTGAGCTTCTTCGCCTCGAACAGCGGCCACACCTTGGCGCGCAGGCTCTGCGCGATTTCCGCCTTGCGTTTGGAAGGGCTCGCGCGCAGCGTCGAGCCAGTGACGGTCAGGCGCTTCATCATGATGTGGCGCCAATCCACCGTTACCTTGCTTCCCTGCAGAAACGCGATGATGGCCATGCGCCCCTCCAGCGCAAGGCACTTGATGTTCTTTTCGATGTAGTCGCCGCCGACCATGTCGAGCACCACGTCCACGCCTTTCTTGCCGGTGATCGCGGCGACCTCGGTGACGAAATCCTGCTCGCGGTAATTGATCACGTGATCGGCGCCGATGCCGCGGCAGAAGAGAGCCTTGTCCGCGCCGCCGACGGTCGTGAATACCGTTGCCCCGAATGCCTTGGCAAGCTGGATCGCAGTAAGGCCGATGCCGCTCGAACCGCCGTGCACGAGTAGCGTTTCGCCCACCGACAGATGAACCCGGTCGAAGAGATTATTCCAGACCGTAAAATAATTCTCCGGAAGGCTCGCGGCTTGCAGCAGCGTCAGACCTTTCGGCAACGGCAGGCAGTGCGCCGCCGGTGTCGCGCAGTATTCGGCGTAACCGCCGCCGGGTGTCAGCGCGCAAACCTTGTCGCCGACTATCCACTCGGATATTCCTTCGCCGACCGCAACGACCGTGCCGGCAACTTCCAGACCGATGATGGGTGAGGCATCCGCAGGAGGAGGATAGAGGCCAGCGCGTTGGACGCAGTCCGGACGATTCACGCCGGCGTAGGTAACCTCGATCAGCACTTCCCCGCTTTTCGGAGAGGGTGTGGCCGTCTGGTCGAGCGCGAGGACATCGGGCGGTCCCGGCTCGCGGGCGGCGACATAACGCATGGTCGCGGGAATGGCGGCAGGCATACGAGAACTTCAGACTTGATGGGCAGACATTGTAGCGCAGCAGGCCGCTCGCTTCAGCGCGCATCGATCTGCGCTACACTGTCGACCCGACATCGCTGATTGAACTCCGCGTGAAAAAGCTCATCGCGCTGATCGTTGTGGTGCTGTTTCTCGCGGGGTTTGGCTGGTTCGCCTTGGTCGCCGACTACAGCGACGGCTACCGCGTCGGGCAGGTCATCAAGCTCTCGCGCAGCGGCTACGTGTTCAAGACGTGGGAAGGGACGCTGGACTTCGGCTTCCTGCAGCAGGATCCGGCCGCCGGTATCGCGACCCGGCTCTGGGACTTCAGCGTCCGCGACGACGACGAGCAGGTGCGCAAGGACATCGACACCGCCATTGCGGGCAATCGGAAGGTCAAGCTGCACTACCGCGAGAAGTATTTCCGCTGGAGCTGGATGGGCGACACCAAGCATTTCGTCGACAAGGTCGAGCTCGCCGGCTAAACCCCGGCGCAAGCCGGCCGCCTCGTTGTCTGCAAATTCTCCCATGCGCGTGCAGGTCCGTTTCTTGCTCGGGCCCCGATACGCAAGCCTTTTCCTGCGCGCATTTTCGAGAGGAGCTCGAGGATGGCTGACATTCGTGATGCGGCCGGTGTGAACACACCCAACAAGTGCGCGCATTCAGCGTGCAACTGCGGCGTGACCCCGGGGAAGCGTTTTTGCAGCGACTATTGCGAAAAACAGAGCCGCACGGGCTCCGCGGCGCACACCGATTGCGACTGTGGCCATCCCCCCTGCAAAAACCGCTGACGCGAGGGACCCGGGCTGCGCCGGCATTCGCTGCATCGGAAGCTATTGCCGCGGCTTGTAAGGTTTACTCATTTCTTACCCATGGCGAGGCAGTCATGCCCGACAAAAAAACACTGGAACGCGTCAAAGCGGACAAGCGCGAAGGAAAGTCGCCGAGCACCCAAGCCGGCGAATTCGTGCGCGAGGAAATGGAGCATATACGCGAGGGCAAGCATGGCGCTCGGTCGGCCAAGCAGGCCATCGCGATCGGTTTGTCCAAGGCTCGCCGAGCAGGCGTCGCGCTCAAGGTGCCCCGGGAAGGAACGGTACCCGCGGAAACGCGCCGCCACGCCCAGCACGACAACGCCGTGGGCGCGAAGGGAGCAAAACCTCCATCGCCGAAACGCTCGCGCGCGACGCTCTCCGCGCTCAAACGCGAAGGCAGCAGCGCGGCGAGCCCGCTAGCGCTTTCCCGGCAGACCAAGGCTGCCGCCAAGAAGCGCACCGCGGTGGATCGGTCGGCGGCGGCACGCAAGGCGGCGCGCACCCGGTCGCGCAACGGCTGATCGCACCGCGCTGTCAGGCTCGATAACTGCGGTTTACGTGAACCGTCGTTTCAATAGACGACCTGCACGTTCTCGGGTGAAAACCTCTCGCGCAGGCTTTCGAGCAGGCGATCGTCGAGATTGACCCGCCAGTCGCTACCGAGCTCGATGTCCCCGCTGGACGATCGATTCTGGTAGTTGACGATGATCGCAGCCGCACCGCTGGCGCCGCTGCGAAACGGTGTCAACAACTCGAGCAGGCGCTCGGCAGAGCTCGATCCATTGCAGGCGATCTTGAGTGAGCGGGCCCACTTACGACGTGCACCGGCGAGATCGTGCAGTGACTCGGCGACAATCCGCATCGATTGAACCTGACCGTCGTCACCGGTGCGCTGCATCACCTTGACTTCGGCGACCAGCAGCGCGTCCTCACGAAGGATGTGTCGGTAGGCGTCGAAGGTCTCGTTGAAGATGGCGACCTCGCATTGATCCTTGCCGTCGTCGAGGATCACGAACGCCATCTTTCCGCGCCGCGACGACTGCGTGCGCAGCTGCGCGACGACGCCGGCGATGCGTATGGTCGACGGTGACGGTCGCAGCGCACCCAAGGGTTGCTGAACCAGCCGCGTCAGCTCCGTCGCGTATGCGTGATAAGGATGGCCTGAGAGATAAAAGCCCAGGCTCGCTTTTTCCTGGACGAGACGCTCGGTCTCCGTCCATTCGCGTGCGGAGATCAGTGCCGGCCCCGCTGCTCCTCCGTCGCCGCCGTGCTCTCCGAACAGCGAGACCTGCGACGCCGAGCGGTCCGCGTGCTCGGCGTGGTCCATCGCCGGGCCGACCGAGGCAAGCAGACTTGCCCGCCGCGAATCGATGGTGTCGAATGCCCCGGCACGGATCAGCGCTTCGACCGCGCGCCGGTTGACGACGCGCTTGTCGACGCGGCAGCAGAAGTCGAACAGATCGACGAATGGACCTTTGTCGCGGGCGGCCACGATCGCTTCGGTGGCCGCGCGCCCCGTGCCCTTGACGCCGCCGAGGCCGTAGCGAACGCGCCGTTCATCGACCGGCTCGAAGCGGTAGGAGGACGCGTTCACGTCCGGCGGCAGCATCTCCAGGCCGAGCGCGACGGCGTCGACGTAGAACTGGCGGACCTTGTCGGTATCGTCCATCACCAGCGAAAGGTTCGCCGCCATGAATGCCGCGGGATGATGCGCCTTGAAGTACGCCGTCTGATAGGCGATCAGCGCGTAGGCCGCGGCGTGCGACTTGTTGAAGCCGTAGCCGGCGAATTTTTCCATGTGGTCGAACAGCTGCGTCGCCTTGGCCGACGACAGGCCGCGATCGATGGCGCCGGATACGAAACCCTGGCGGTGCTTGGCCATCTCGTCGGGCAGCTTCTTGCCCATCGCGCGGCGCAGCAGGTCGGCGGCGCCGAGCGTGTAGCCGCCGATCACCTGCGCGATCTGCATCACCTGTTCCTGATAGACCATCACCCCATAGGTCGGTGAAAGAATCGGCTCCAGCCGGGCGTCGTGGTATTCGAACCGCTCCGCGCCCTGTTTGCGGCGCACATAATCCGGGATCAGCTCCATTGGTCCGGGCCGGTAGAGCGCCACCAGCGCGACGACGTCGTCGAAGCGCTTCGGCGGCGCCTGCAAAAGGAGCTCGCGCATGCCGCGCGATTCGAACTGGAACACTCCCGTCGTATTTCCACTCTTGAAAATGTCGTACGCCGCCTTGTCATCGATCGGCAGCGTCTCCAGCGCCACGGTCGACGCGGGATCGAGCTTCCTGATATAGCGCTGCGTCCAGTCGAGAATGGTCAGCGTGGTCAGGCCCAAGAAGTCGAACTTGACCAGGCCGACGAGCTCGACGTCGTCCTTGTCGAATTGCGAGACCGGCGCGTCGGATCCGGCCTGGGTGTACAGGGGACAAAAGTCGGTGAGCTTGCCGGGAGCGATCAGCACGCCGCCGGCATGCATGCCGACGTTGCGCGCGAGACCCTCGAGCTGCTCGGCGAGGTTTAGAAGCTCGCGCACTTCCTCCTCGGCGGCTTCGCGCTCGTTGATCAGTGGTTCCACGTCGCGCGCATAAACGACGTTCGCCTGCGCTTCGGCGTCGCGCTGGCGGCGCTTGAGCGTGACCATTCGTCCCGGTTGAAACGGAATGAGCTTGGCGATGCCGTCGCAGAATGTATATGGCAGGTCGAGCACCCGGCCCACGTCGCGCACCACCGCTCTTGCCGCCATGGTGCCGAAGGTCACGATCTGCGACACCGATTCGGCGCCGTACTTAAGCTTCACGTAGTCGATGACGCGATCGCGCCCATCCTGACAGAAGTCGATGTCGAAGTCCGGCATCGACACCCGCTCGGGATTCAGGAAGCGCTCGAACAGCAGCGTGTAGCGCAGCGGGTCGAGATCGGTAATGCCGAGGCTGTAAGCCACCAGCGAGCCGGCGCCGGATCCACGCCCCGGACCGACCGGAACGCCATTGCGCTTGGCCCAATTGATGAAGTCGGCGACGATCAGGAAGTATCCGGCGTATCCCATCTGGATGATGGTCTTCACCTCGAACTCGAGGCGCTCGGCGTATTCCGGCCGCATGCGCTCGCGCTCGGCGCCCTCGACAAATGCGACGTTCAAGCGCCGCTCCAGGCCGATGCTGGCCTCGCTATTCAAATGCTGCTCCAGCGATACCCCTTCAGGCGTTGGAAACGCGGGCAGATAATTCTTGCCCAGCGGCAGTGTGAGATTGCAGCGCTGGGCGATCGCCACGCTGTTCGCCAGTGCGCCGGGCAGGTCGGCAAAACGCCGAGCCATTTCATCCTGGGTCGTGAAGTATTGTTCCGGCGTGAAGCGTTTCGGCCGTCGCGGATCGGAGAGGACGTAACCCTCGGCGATGCACACGCGGGCTTCATGCGCCCGGAACTCGGCGTGGGACGCGAACTGCACCGGGTGCGTCGCGACGACGGGCAGCGAGCGCTCGGAGGCGAGCCGCACGGTGGCGGCGGTCAAGGCGTCGTCGTCGCTGCGGCCGGCGCGCTGCACTTCGAGATAAAACCGATCCGGGAACAGCTTCGCCCAAGCATCTGCCGCGGCGCGTGCCGCGAACGGACTGCCCTGAAGAAGCGCATGGCCCACGTCGCCGCCGGCGAATCCGGACAGCGCGATGAGGCCGTCGGTGCCCGCGGCGAACCATGCGCGTTTCATTTCCGCGCGGCCGCGATACTGGTTGGTGCGGTAGGCGCGAGTCAGCCAGTCCGCAAGCTTGAGATAGCCCGCGCGCGATTGGCAAAGCAAGAGCAGACGATGAGGCGCGTCGCGCTCGGAATCGTGAGTCACCCAGACGTCGCAGCCGATGATGGGCTTGATACCCTTCGAACGCGCGGCCTTGTAGAACTTGACCATGCCGAACACGTTGGAGAGATCGGTCAGGGCCAGCGCGGGCATGCGATCGGCTGCTGCGGCGGCGACCGCTTCGTCGAGGCGCACCATCCCGTCGACGATCGAATACTCACTGTGCAGGCGCAGATGGACGAAGCCGACGGAGCTGACCTGCCTGAGCGCGCTCATGATGTACAATTTTACTCGCTTTGACTCCTGGCTTAGACTCCTTGCCGAAAATCAGAAATCGTTGGCGGAGCCTCGCGCTTGCGCTGACCGCGATCATGGTCGCATCTTGCGCGAGCGTGCCTCCGGCCAGCATTCCGCCGGCCGAGCTGCCGGGCGCGCCGGAGCCGCAGAGGCCCCAAGCACCCCCCACGACCAGCGCCAATCCCGCGGCGCAAATCAATCTCCAGGGCTTTCCTCTGCCGTACCGGCAGGGTTACGCCGACGGCTGCGCCAGCACCGGCGCCCTGGAACAAAAGGACGCGGCACGATTCAAGAGCGACGGCCAATATCGCACCGGCTGGTTCGACGGAAACGCGTTGTGCAAGAAGCGATGAGCGTGTGACGCCGTCCACTTCGCAGTCGATCGCGATTCGAGGTCTTTCCTGCCACGTCCGCAGCTGGGGAAACCCCAGCGCGTCGAAGCTGTTCATGCTTCACGGCTGGATGGATGTCGGCGCGTCGTTTCAGTTTCTGGTCGACGCGCTCAAGCGCGATTGGTTCGTCATCGCTCCCGACTGGCGCGGTTTCGGCCGCAGCGAATGGTGTCCCGACGGCTACTGGTTCGTCGATTACCTCGCCGACCTCGAAGCGCTGCTCGACCATTTCTCGCCCGGCGAGCCGGCTCGCGTCGTGGGCCACAGTCTTGGCGGCAACGTCGCCTGCCTCTTCGCGGGCATACGGCCGGCGCGAATTTCGCACGCGATCTCGCTCGATGGCTTCGGCATCCCGGCCGAGGGCCCCGAGCTCGCGCCGGACAAGATCGCGAAATGGCTCGATGCGCTCTCCGATCCACCTTCGTTCGCGCCCTATCCCAGCCTCGCCGCGGTCGCCGACCGCTTGCAGAAGAACAATCCGCGTCTTCCCCGCGACAAGGCCGACTTTCTCGCCGCGCACTGGGCCGAGGTGCTGCCCGACGGCAGCGCACGCCTCATGTCGGACCCGCGTCACAAGCTGCCTTTCCCGCACGTATATCGGATGGAGGAAGTGCTCGCGATCTGGAGGCGCGTCACGTCGCCCGTGCTCTGGATCGGCGCCCGGGATTCGTTCGTGCTCAAGTGGCTCGCCGGGGTTCAGGACGCAAACAAGCCCGACGTCGAAGCGGAGCTGAAACGGCGCGTGGGGGCGTTCTCCAACTGCAAGCTGCTCACGATCCCCGAAGCCGGGCACATGCTGCATCACGATCAGCCGGTGGCCGTTGCCTCCGCGATCGAGGCTTTCTTGAGCACTTGATCGTGCAGCGCTTGGCGATTCGCTCGCGCCGCGGCGCGTATGTCGCGCTGGTCGTTCTGACGGTGGTCTGGGGCTTCAACTGGGTGGCGCTGAAGCTCGCGATGCAGCATGCCGATCCGATCGTGTTCAACATCCAGCGCATCCTGGTGGCGATCGCGGTACTGTTCTCGCTGATGCTCTGGCAGGGCAAGTCTCTGGCGCCAAACTCGTGGATCGCCATTATTGTCACCGGCTTTTTTCAGACCACGATCAACTTCGGCTCGACCACGATGGCGGTGTTCACCGGAGGCGCCGGCCGCGCGTCGGTGCTGGTGTTCACCATGCCCTTTTGGACGCTGCTCCTCGCCTGGCCGGTGCTGGGCGAGCGCGTTCGCGGCGGTCAGTGGATTGCGGTGCTGCTCGCGCTCACCGGACTTACGATCGTCGTCGAGCCGTGGAACTGGCACGATGCGATTCTGCCGAAACTATGGGCGGTGTTGTCCGGTTTCGGCTGGGCGGCGGGCACCATCGCGACCAAGTATTTTCAGCGCGACAAACATCTCGACATGCTGAACTTCATCGGCTGGCAGATGATCGTCGGCGTGCTGCCCTTCTTGCTTCTGCCGTTCATCCGCGATACGCCGCCGGTCGACTGGAGTCCCGTCTATGTGGCGATGCTCGCCTATTCGGGCGCGATCGCGACGGGCTTCGGCTTCGTGCTATGGATCGCCGTCTTGCGCTTCCTGCCGGCCGGGACCGCGGCGCTCAACATGCTCGCCATTCCCGCGATCGCGCTGGTGAGCTCGATGATGATCTTCGACGAGCGCCTGAATGCGACCGAGTGGGCAGGCATCGGCTTGATCGCGCTGGGGCTGGTGATCATCTCGCTGCTGGCATGGATACGCGCACGCCGAGGGCAGGGCGAATCGCCGCAAACGCCGGTGATCGAGAGCGGGTAGTTGCGCAAATCGTCATTCCCGCTCATTTGGGGTAACTGAGCGGGAGTCCAGTGTCTCTTGCTGTCACCCACTTCGGCAATTCTCAGTAACGCGCATTTCCGACGATCCGGCCCGCGTCGCCCGCAGGATATAATCCCTCGCTCTGTAACAGCGCCGTATCGATCGCCAGTGTCTTCTGAAGAACTCTCCAAACTAAGGATCGACCGCAGCATCGCGCCGGTGCGCACGCGCCGGCGCCGCAAATGGTTGTGGCTCGGCGCGATCCTGCTGCTGGCGATCGCCGGTGGAGGCTGGTTCGCGTCGCAGCCGCGCTCGATCACCGTGCAGACGACTCCGATCGTCACGACGTACCCCTCGCAGCAATTCGTGGTCATCAATTCCACCGGCTACGTCGTGGCACAGCGCAAGGCGGCGATCTCGTCCAAGGCGTCAGGGCGCCTGGAATGGCTGGGGGTCGCGGAAGGCTCGCGGGTCAAGGCGGGGGACGTCATCGCACGCCTGGACAAGAGCGATGTCCAGGCCCAGGTCGAAGGCGCGCGTGCCAACGTCCAGGTCGCGCGCGCCACGCTGGAACAGGCGCAGGCCGAGGATCGCGACGCGGCCGCCTCGCTCAAGCGAACGCGCGATCTCATCGCGCAAAAGTTCGTCTCGGAGTCGGCGCTCGATACGGCCAAGGCGCGCGCCGATCGCGCGGTCGCCGGCATCGCAAGCGCCAGGGCGGCCCTTGCCGCGGCCGAGGCCAACGCGCGCAATTCGCAAGTGGCCGTCGACTACACCGTCATTCGCGCTCCGTTCGACGGCATCATCCTGTCGAAGAGCGCCAACGTCGGCGACATGGTAACGCCGTTTTCGTCAGCCGCCGATTCGAAGGGTGCGGTGGTCAGCATGGCCGACATGAGCACGCTCGAGGTGGAAGCTGACGTTTCTGAATCCAGCCTGTCAAAAGTCAGGGTCGGCCAACCGTGCGAGATCATGCTCGATGCCTTGCCCGACGTGCGCTTTCGCGGCACGGTGTCGCGCATCGTGCCGACGGTCGACCGGGCGAAGGCGACGGTGATGACCAAGGTCCGTTTCGATGCCATCGACTCGCGCGTGCTGCCGGAAATGAGCGCCAAGGTCTCGTTCCTGTCGCAGCCGGTGACTGCCGAGCAGCAAAAGCCGCTGACCGCCGTTCATCCGGACGCACTCGCGCCGCGCGACGGCAAAACCGTGGTGTTCGTCGTGCGCGACGGAAAGACCGCCGAGGTTGTCGTCACGCCGGGACGAAAAATAGGCGAGCTGACGGCGATCACCGGCGAGGTCAAGACCGGCGAGAAAGCGGTGCTGAAGCCCGGGCTCGAGTTGATCGCCGGCGCGCAAGTCAAGACGGCTCTCAAGTGAGCAGCGTGCCGAAGCCGTTCGCACGCGACTAGCAACGCGATGATCGCCGTCGACCGCGCCGCGGGTGATGGGCCCGCGCCTGCCGCGCCTCAGCGGCCGCCGACGCTGGTCGAGATCCGCAAGCTCTCCAAGTACTACCGCCGTGGCGAGCAGATCATTCCGGTACTGGCCGACATCAATCTGGACATCGAGCTTGGCGATTTTGTCGCGCTGATGGGCCCTTCCGGTTCGGGCAAGACCACGCTACTGAATCTCATTGCCGGGATCGACAAGCCATCGAGCGGAACCATCAAGGTCGGCGGCGTCGACATCGCGCGCTTGTCCGAGCGCGATCTGGCGGCATGGCGCGCGTCGCATGTCGGGTTCATCTTTCAATTCTACAATCTCATGCCGGTGCTCACGGCGTTCGAGAACATCGAGCTTCCGCTGCTGCTTTCGAATCTTTCCCGTCGTGAGCGGCGCGAGCGTGTCGGCATTGCCTTGTCGCTCGTCGGTCTGGCCGATCGCGCGGACCACCGTCCGAACGAGCTATCCGGCGGTCAGCAGCAACGCGTTGCGATCGCGCGTGCGCTGATTACCGACCCGACGCTGATCGTTGCCGACGAGCCGACGGGCGACCTCGACCGGACCACCGGCGAGGAAATACTGTCGTTGATCGACGAGCTCAATCGCGAGCTCGGCAAGACCATCCTGATCGTGACCCACGATCCCAAATCGGCGGAAAAGGCGCGGCGCCTGATCCACCTCGAGAAGGGCGTCTTAGCCGACTAGCGCTGTGAGCAGCGAGCCAGGTGGCGCTGTGAGCAGCGAGCAGGTCCCGCTCGCGTAGCGAGTGGGGTTGCGAGCGCCCGCGAATCAGCGCCCGCCGGCGACATTGCGACATTACACGTGCGCAAGACGGTGACAGAGCTAGCGTTTCGCCGAAGGGCGCAGTTTAGGGTCGTGCATCAGATCGTCGTCGAGCGCCTTGTCGATCGCTGCTTGTGCGGGCTCGGGCGGGCTGATGAACAGGTCGCGCTCGGCGGCTGCGATGGCCTTGAGAATCGAATCGGTACCGCTATCGGTGGCGCCTTCGGTGGCGGCCACTGCCCATGCCTTTCTGATCACGTGTTCATCGATCCCATCCACGTCAACGTCAGGAACCTGCAGAAGCGTGTCCAGGCTCGCATCGTAGGTCTCCTCTTCGGTGGCGATGGGGAGCGAAATCGCGCGCAGCATGATTGGCGCCGGCTCGGTCATGGCGGCGAAGTGAGCGAAGGTGTTTGCGACGCCGGTAGTCTGCGTCGGCGATTTCCCGCTGATCAACGTCGTTGCGCCCCACTCGGGGACGACGAGACGGCGACGCTTGGCGAACGCGGTCAGCGCGATGGCGCCGATGCTGAGCAGCACCGCCGCATACGGCCAGGTCTGCGTCCATAGCGTCGCATCCGCGACTTCAACTCGCGCGTGGTCCGGCGCGGTTGGAGGCAAGGCGGCAAGCCTATTCGTATTCGAGCCCTCAAGTGACACACGAGAGAGCGACGCTGCCGCTGCCTCGGGAATGAATCCCGTGCTCGGTTGCGTCGCGATCAGGGCCACCGGCTCGGGTGGCGGCGCCGGCAGCGCAACCACCTCGGCGACAGGAGCTGTCTTTTGCGTTCGAGCGACCGCGACGGGCGCGGGCGGGTCGATGGGCGTGAAAGTGGTCGGTGAAGGAGCGGGAGATGAGGACGGGGCCATGGAAGCCACGACACGTTGCGCGCGACGCGCGGTGACCGGGCGTGCGCCAACGTAATTCCTGAACTCGTCGAGATCGGCGGACGCCACCATGGCGTTCGACTCGGTTCCCTGCGGGTCGAGCAGCAATACGTAATCGCGGCGCGTGGTATCGCCGCCGCATCCAGTCTGCACCGAGACTCGCAGCGCAGGCTCGTTCATGGCGCGCGGCGTGGTCACGATCAATTGCGTGCTGGCCGCGTTCCGTTCAACACTGACCTTCCCCGTCAGTAATTGTGGTGTACCACCCACCGGGTCACGGACCAGCTTCAAACAGGAGGTGTTGAGGGTTTCGCCGGCGCTCAGTGCGACAGGGATCACCACCCGCAATGGCTGTCCCAGCGACGATTGCAGCGCGATGTTGCCCAGCGCCACGGCCGAGACGGACCCGGGGTGGAGAAGAACGCCTGCCAGCGCAACAAAGGCAAGCATGGAGATTCGGTGGATCAGAGCGAAGTGTCGCAAGGCGATCCCTCGGTCGGTGGGTCAGCAAATGCCGTCCTCGGGCACCCGTGTCCTATCTCGAACGGGCTTCCAAGCGGCTCCAGCCCCTATCGAGCAAGTTCCATGCCGCCCGGTCCGAAAAGCCTTCGCGCGCGGGATGCCGGTTGCGGTAAGCTTCGCGCTTCCGCCCGCCGCATCGTCCGCTGCGTCTTCGTGTATCTGCTCCGCCTCATCCTCAAGAATTCGCTGCGGCACAAGCTGCGCACGATCCTGACCGTCGTCGGCATCGTTGTCGCCATCACCGCGTTCGGCCTGTTGCGCACCATCGTCGACGCCTGGTACGCGGGCGCCAACGCAAGCTCGAGCGCCCGGCTGGTGACGCGCAATTCGATCTCCCTCGTCTTTTCGCTGCCGCTCAACTACGCGCAGCGCATACGGCAGGTCGATGGCGTGAGCGGCGTGTCGTGGGCAAACTGGTTCGGCGGCGTCTACATCACCGAGCGCAATTTCTTTCCCCAGTTCGCGATCGACGCTCCCACCTACCTCGATGCCTATCCCGAGTTCGTGCTTTCGCCGGAAGAGAAGAAGGCGTTTCTTGTCGATCGTCAGGGTTGCATCGTCGGGCGCAAGCTCGCGGACAAGTACGGCTGGAAGGTCGGCGATCAGATTCCACTGCGCGGCACCATCTTCTCCGGCACCTGGACGTTCAATCTGCGCGGCATTTACGACGGGGCCGACAAGGGCACCGATCAGGCGACCATGTTCTTTCATTGGGCATTGCTCAACGAGACCGTCAAGAAGCGCTTCCCGCGACGGGGAGACCAGACCGGCGTGTTCATCGTGCAGCTCAAGGATCCGGGGCAGGCGGCGCCGGTGTCGGCAGCAATCGACGCCGTGTTCAAGAACTCGCTGGCCGAGACGCTGACCGAGACCGAAAAGGCGTTCCAACTCGGATTCGTGGCCATGACCGAGGCGATCCTGCTCGCCATCCAGGCGGTGTCGTTCGTGGTCATCGTCATCATCATGGCGGTGATGGCCAATACCATGGCGATGACCGCGCGCGAGCGTGGATCCGAGTACGCGACCATGAAGGCGCTGGGCTTCGGCGGCGGCTACGTCGCGCTGCTGATTATCGGCGAGTCGCTGGCCATCGCGCTCACGGGAGGCGTGATCGGCGTGCTGCTCACGTTCCCGATGGCGCACGCCTTCGCCGATGCGATCGGTTCGCTGCTGCCGACGTTCTTCATCAGCGACGAGACGCTGGCGATGCAGCTCGGCGCGGCGCTCATCGTCGGTCTGGTCGCCGCGGCGCTGCCGGCGTGGCGTGCGGCGAATATCCGCATCGTCGATGGGCTGCGCGCGGTCGGCTAGGACCTCCAGGACCTAGGACTTCAAGGATGAAAGTTCCCATCCTCTATATCGTGCGCAATCTCGCCGCCCGACGGCTGACGACCATTCTGACCGCGGGGGGCATGGCCCTGGTGGTGTACGTTTTCGCGACGGTGCTGATGCTCGCCGCGGGGCTCGAAGCGACGCTCGTGGCCACGGGCCAGAATGACAACGTGATCGTCATCCGTCGTGGGGCGCAAACCGAAGTGCAAAGCGGTATCGACCGTCGACAGGCTGCAATCGTCGAGAGCCTGCCCGAAGTCGCCATCGGCCAGAACGGCATGCCGCTCGTGTCCAAGGAGCCGGTGGTGCTGATCAACCTGCCCAAGCGGGAGACGGCCAAGCCGTCGAACGTTGTCATCCGCGGCGTGACGCCGACCGGGCTCGTCCTTCGGCCGCAGGTGCACATGATCGAAGGCCGGATGTTCCGCGGTGGCAGCTCGGAGATCGTCGCCGGCCGCTCGATCGCCAGCGGCTTCCAGGGCGCGGGCCTGGGAGAAACGCTTCGCTTCGCGCAGCGCGACTGGCTGGTGGTGGGCGTATTCGACGCCGGTCGCACCGGCTTCGATTCCGAGATCTGGGGCGATGCCGAGCAGATGCTGCAGGCGTTCCGGCGCACCGGGTTTTCCGCGGTCATTTTCAAGCTCATCGACAGCGACCGCTTCGACGAGGTGAAGAGCAGCATCGAGTCCGATCCGCGACTGACGCTCGAAGCCAAGCGCGAGACGCGCTTCTACGCCGACCAGTCGGAGGCGCTCTCGAAGTTCATCAGCTACCTGGGCACCACCATCTCGGTCATCTTTTCCATCGGCGCCATCATTGGCGCGATGATCACCATGTACGCGAGTGTGGCGAGCCGCACCAGCGAAATCGGCACCTTGCGCGCGCTGGGTTTTTCGCGCGCAGCCATCCTGGTCGCGTTTCTGGGTGAATCGCTGCTGCTGGGACTCATCGGCGGCGTGATCGGCGTGGTGTGCGCGTCGTTCATGCAGGCCATTTCGATTTCGACCATGAACTTTCAGACTTTCGCCGAGCTTGCGTTCCGATTTGTGCTTACCCCGGGCATTGTCCTTGCCGCGCTGATGTTCGCGCTCGGCATGGGCTTCGTCGGAGGCTTTCTGCCGGCGGCGCGCGCCGCGCGGCTGAAAATCGTCGATGCGCTGCGTGCCGCGTGAGCAAGCGCCTTGCCCGTGTTTCTTTGGAGCAGCTTCGCAATTACGCGGTTGCGCGCTCGCTTTTTTCTCCGCGCGATCTCGAAGCCGCGGTGCGGACGCTCGGCTTCGTGCAGCTCGACCCGATCCGCGCACCGGCCCGCGCCCAGGACTTGATCCTCAGGCATCGAGTCAGCGGCTATCGCGCCGGCGACCTGGAGAAGCACTATCCGTCGCTGCCATTTACCGAGGAGCACCTTCATGTCTACGGTGTCCTGCCACGGGATTCGCTTCGCTTGCTGCACCCGCGGCCGGTCCGCGACTCGTGGCACGTCGAGCGCGAGCATCCGCGCCTTGCCAAGCGCATCCTCGCGCACGTCGGCGAGCATGGCCCGACACATCCGCGCGAGCTGCAAAAGGCCCTCGGCATGGCGCGCGTCATCAACGGCTGGGGCGGCGAGTCGATTGCGACCACGCGCATGCTCGAAGTGCTGCACTATCGCGGCCATCTACGCATCGCGCGTCGCGATAAGGGCGTCAAAGTCTACGACCTCGCGCACCCTTCGCTTAAGCCGCTTGCGGCAACGGAGCGGGTAACGAAGCTGCTCGAGCTTGTGTTGAACCTCTACGCGCCACTGCCCGAGCGCAGCTTGCGCGAGCTGGCAGCGACCGTGACCCGAACGTCGCTGCCCGGCGCCAATAGTGCGAAAGCGGTGGAACGGCTGATCGAGGGCGATCGCGTACGACACGCGGTCGTCGGCGGAGTCGCATACGTGTGGCCTGCCAGCGAGGACGTAGCAGTCGAACCGCGCGACGAAGTTCGCCTGCTCGCGCCGTTCGACCCGATCGTCTGGGATCGCCGCCGCTTCGAGCTGTTCTGGGGCTGGGCGTACCGGTTCGAGGCGTACACACCGCCCGCGAAGCGCCATCTCGGTTATTACGCGCTTCCGCTTCTCTGGCGCGACGCGGTCATCGGCTGGGCCAACGCAGCGCTGGTCGGCGGTGCGCTCGAGGTCGAAACCGGGTTCACGGCCAAGCGCCCGCGCGAGGCCGCATTCCGCCGCGAGCTGGACGCCGAGATTCAGCGGATGAGCGCGTTTCTCGGCGCGCCGGTCGGCAAGATCACTGCGCGCTGACAACGCGCTACTCGCAGATCCGATGGGAAGTACCGGACTCTTCATGATCTGTACAGCGATCTGGGGCTCGACCTGGCTGGCGATCACGTATCAGCTAGGCCACGTCGCGCCGGAGCTCTCGGTCGCCTATCGCTTCGGCCTTGCCGCGATCGTGCTGTTCGCGTGGTGCGCTGCCACGGGAAGATCGCTGCGCTTTTCCGCGCGCGAGCACGGATATCTCGCCGCGCTGGGCGTCATGCTCATGGGCCTGAACTACATCGGCTTCTATTGGTCCGAGCGCTTCGTAACGTCTGGCCTGGTGGCGGTGCTGTTTTCGACCATCGTGTTCATGAATCCGGTCGGCATGCGGCTCGCGTTCGGCACACCGGTGACGGCACGCACCTTGATCGCCGCGACGCTGGGCGTCGGCGGTGTCGCGCTGCTCTTTCTGCCGGAGCTAGACCAGGCGACGCATGGAGGCTCCGCGGGCTACGGTGTCGCGTTTGCGCTCGGGGCCACGGCGATCGCGTGCGGCGGCAACCTGATCGCGATGCGCAATCACAACGCCGGCATCCCGACCTTTCCGGGCACGGCGTGGGGCATGGCCTACGGCGCAGCGAGCGCCGCGCTTGTCGCCATC
>JALZAO010000103.1 GCA_030948305.1 Pseudomonadota bacterium | reverse complement strand
CTTCCTCGGGCACGGAAAAGCGGGAGGCGACGTCACTGCTGAACGCCGCACCGCGGCTTTCGAGAAATTCGGGCCAGGAAGTCATGATTCGAGGATACCCCAAGCTCGCGCTCGAATGAAGGCGATGGGTCGCATGTTGGGCCGCATTGCGCACGGCGCAACGGTAAGCGCTATCGAGACGCGGGCGTTCACCCCCGCGCACGTCCGTGAGGGCGGACAATCCCCGGCATGCGCTACGCACGGGTCGCGCATAATGCGGCGTTAGCTTGCGACACCGCTCGGCATGGCCCTTAAGATAACCAATGAAACCCGACCACGCGTTCCTAACGCGCGTAACGCCGACGCAGCATGAGCGAGAGCCCGAAAAACCCGCCGTCGCCGAACCGCGCCAACGCGTCACGCACGATCATGTGGTCGGTCGCGGCGGCAGTCTTCGCCGGGCTCGTCGTGCTGGCCATGACGCCTTTCGGTGGCTGGGTGCAGTCGTTCTTCTTCGGTACCGGCGTGCGCTGGCAGAACGCTTACACGGCGCTCGAGGCGGCAGAGACGAACCTGCCGCGCGATCCGCGCGAACGCGAGCGCATGCTGCTCGCCTGGGCAAGCACCGAAGGTGATCCACCGGCGGGCATGGAGATCGGCCCGCGCATCCACGGCGCGGGCACGCTCGCGCGGCTGCGCTACGAGACTTTCGACGAGCTCGGCAATCCCATCGACGACTGGCAGGTTCGCGCGCTGGTGCCGACGATCGGCAACGGCGAGGGGCCGTTTTGGCGCCAAGCCTGTCCGCCGGCATGCCACGTGGAGCTCGCGCGCACCGGCGGACTGCGCCTCCTGCGCAGCGGCGAGCCCGGCCTAGCGTCCGAGTGGGTGCTGCGTATGCCGGTGGGCAAGACGTTCGATATGCGCCCGCGCCCGCTGGAAACGCACGACATCCTCGACAAGCAGCCGCGACGGCTCGGCATCGGCTCCGTGCGCGTTGGCGAACGCTCGGTCCAGCGCCCGGCGAACATCCGCGTGACGCTGGTCGAGGTCTGTGCTGCCGACGTGCGCGTGGGATCCGTGACCGATCTCGAAATATCTTCCAGCCACATCCCGTACCCGACCGGTCTCCGCACCTCCCGCTGGGTGCAGCTCGACGGGTGCGGTAAGCTCATCCCATTTCCGCCGCCGCCCGAAGCGAGCCCGGCACATATCAAGCCCGAGATTCTCGAGCCGCCCGATCTTGCCGCGCTCGTCTTGCGCCGCGAACCGGGCAGCGGCGACGCCACGCTGCGCGTGGACGAGGCCTGGCTCCGACGACACAACATGCCTGTCGTGTTCCACGTCGCAAAGGTCTGCCGCTACGACGCCGCGGCGGGCCAGTGGCAGCACCTTCCTCCGCCCGATCCGCGCTTCGTGGTCCGGCCCGCGGAAGCGTGCGCGCGGTAATGCACCGGAGAAGAACCTGTCGCTCCCGAAATCGTCAAAAAGTGTGTTAAAATCGAACGTTAGCTTGGATTGCCGCATTTAGAAAGCCGCAGTAATCCGAGGAATTCGCAGATCCGCCGATTCAGGGTGCCCCGCGGCATAACGCCGTCGCAGGGCCCGGTTGCGGATCGAGGCTCAACCCTGAAAGGAACGAAGCAATGTCGGTCACGATGCGTCAAATGCTGGAGGCGGGCGTCCATTTCGGACACCAGACCCGCTACTGGAACCCGAAGATGGCGGACTTCATCTTCGGCCAGCGCAACAAGATTCACATCGTCAACCTCGAAAAGACCTTGGCGATGTACCAGGACGCGATGAAGTACGTTCAAAAACTCGCGTCCAACCGCGGCACCATCCTGTTTGTCGGCACCAAGCGCCAGGCGCGTGAGATCGTCGCCGAGGAAGCACAGCGCGCCGGCATGCCCTTCGTCGATCATCGCTGGCTCGGCGGCATGCTGACCAATTTCAAGACGGTCAAGGTGTCGATCAAGCGGCTGAGGGACCTCGAGACCATGGGTCAGGACGGCACGTTCGACAAGATGAGCAAGCGCGAAGCGTTGACGCTGCAGCGGGAGATGGAGAAGCTGACCCGAAGCCTGGGCGGCATCAAGGAAATGAACGCGCTGCCCGACGCCTTGTTCATCATCGACGTGGGATACCAGAAAATCGCGGTGACCGAAGCGAACAAGCTGTCGATTCCGATCGTCGGGGTGGTCGATACCAACCATTCGCCCGATGGGATCGCCTACGTGATCCCCGGCAACGACGACTCGAGCCGCGCCATAAGGCTCTACGCGCGTGGCGTCGCTGACGCGATCCTCGAAGGCAAGAGCCAGGTCATACAGGAGATCGTGCAGACCGAGGAATTCGTCGAGGTCTCGGGCGACGAGGCGGCGGCATTGCGTTGAGGGCGAAGGGGCCGGCCCGAGGCGAGCCCAAAATTTTTTTGCCCGCTACAGTAGCAGCGGTGCGCGAACACGACGTGGAGTGACCAAGTAATGGCGGACGTTACCGCAAGCATGGTGATGGAACTGCGCGGCCGAACCGGGCTGGGCATGATGGAATGCAAAAGGGCATTGACGGAAACCAGCGGCGATCTGGGCAAGGCAGAGGAGCTGCTCCGCATCAAGAGCGGCGCCAAAGCGTCCAAAGCCGCGGACCGCGTCGCGACCGAAGGGCTGATCGGTGCGACCATCGCCGCCGATGGCAAATCCGCGGCGATGGTCGAGCTCAACTGCGAGACCGATTTCGTCGCCCGCAATACCGATTTTGTCGACTTTTCGCGCAAGCTGGCGCAGCTCGTGGTCGACGGCAACCCGGCCGACGTCGCCGCGTTGACGGCGATGCCGCTTGGCGGAACGACGGTCGAGTCCGCGCGTCAGGCATTGGTCCAGAAGCTTGGAGAGAACATCTCCATTCGTCGACTGGTGCGGGTGACATCGCCGGAGCACCTCGCTCAGTACCTGCACGGCGGCGGACGCATCGGCGTGACTGTTGCCTACACCGGCGCCGACGAGCAAACCGGCAAGGATCTTGCGATGCACGTCGCCGCCTCCGCCGCGCCAGGCGCGGTGCGTCCGGTGTGCGTATCGCGCGAGCAGGTTCCAAAGGAGCTGATCGAAAAGGAGCGGGCGATTTTCAGCGCGCAGGCTGCCGAATCGGGCAAGCCTCCCGAAATCGTCGCCAAGATGGTCGAAGGCCGGATCAACAAGTTTCTGGCCGAGGTGACGCTCCTCGGCCAGCCATTCGTGCGCGATCCCGAGCAGACAGTCGAGAAGTATCTGAAGTCCAAGGGCGCGACGGTCACGAGCTTTACGCTATTCGTGGTCGGCGAAGGCCTCGAGAAAAAGAAAGACGACTTTGCCGCCGAAGTGGCGGCAATGGCAAAGGCCTGATTGCAGCGCCTCATGAGCACGCCCATCATCGCGCCCCTGCCGAGCAAGCCGGCCGCACGCACCGAGCCGGCCTACAAACGCGTGCTGCTCAAGCTTTCGGGCGAAGCGCTCATGGGCGACGACGCGTACGGCATCAATCGCGAAGTCATCGATCGCATCGTCGCCGAGATCGGCGAAGTGGTCCGACTCGGGGTGCAGATCGCCGTGGTCATCGGTGGCGGGAATATTTTCCGCGGCGTGGCGCCGGGCGCGGCGGGCATGGACCGCGCAACCGCCGATTACATGGGGATGCTGGCGACGCTCATGAATGCGCTGGCGCTGCAGGACGCGATGCGTCGTGCAGGGCTTGTCTCGCGGGTACAGTCGGCACTTTCGATCGAGCAGGTCGCCGAGCCGTACATCCGCGGCAAGGCACTGCGCTATCTCGAGGAAAACAAGATCGTCATTTTTGCCGCCGGCACCGGCAACCCGTTTTTTACCACGGATACCGCGGCGGCGCTGCGCGGGCGTGAGATGGGCGTCGACATTGTGCTGAAGGCAACCAAGGTCGATGGCGTCTACACCGCCGATCCGAAAAAGGATCCGTCGGCCAAGCGATATTCGAGCCTCACCTTCGACGAAGCGATGGTCAAGAACCTCAAAGTGATGGACGCGACCGCACTCGCACTCTGCCGCGATCAGAACATGCTGCTCAAAGTCTTCAGTATCAACGCGCCGGGGTCGTTGAAGCGCGTGGTCATGGGCGAGGACGTGGGCACGCTGGTGCATTGCTAGCCGCGCCGCAATTGCGAATGCATTCGCGCGCTGTAGCTAGTCGAGCCGGCCGGATGGATTCGGTCCTAGGTGCTCAGGAGCTGACATGATTGCAGACGTCAAGAAATCCGCCGAGCAGAAAATGCAGAAGTCGGTGGAAGCGCTGAGAGTCGATCTGGGCAAGGTCCGCACCGGACGGGCGCACACCGGATTGCTCGACCACCTCAGGGTCGACTATTACGGGTCGATGATGCCCATCAGCCAGGTCGCCAACGTCACACTTGCCGACGCACACACGATCGCGGTCCAACCCTGGGAAAAAAAGATGGTGCAGGTGGTCGAGAAGGCGCTGCGCGACTCCGACCTGGGCATCAACCCCGCGACTTCGGGCGACGTGATCCGGGTCCCGATGCCGGCGCTTACCGAGGAGCGACGCAAGGAGCTGGTCAAGGTGGTGCACAAGGAAGCCGAGGCCACGCGCGTTGCTGTGCGCAATATCAGGCGCGACGCCATTACGCATCTCAAGGATCTGCTCAAGGCCAAGTCCGTTTCCGAAGACGACGAGCGCCGGGCGCAGGACGACATCCAGAAGCTTACCGATCGCTACATCGGCGAAGTCGACAAAGCGCTGCACGCCAAGGAAGCCGACCTGATGGCGGTCTGAGCTGTCGCTCGCCGCCGTCAGCAGCTCCTAAATGGCCATCGTGCGCGATCCGGACACATCCAGCTTGTTCACCAGCTCCACGCACGCCGTACCGGAAGCGCGCTCTATCCCGCGACATGTCGCGATCATCATGGACGGCAACGGCCGCTGGGCGAAGCAGCGCTTGCTGCCGCGGGTGGCAGGGCATCGCAAAGGAGTCGAAGCGGTACGCGCGACGGTGCGCGCGTGCATCGAGCGCGGAGTCGAATATCTAACGCTGTTTGCGTTCTCCAGCGAAAACTGGCGCAGGCCGCCGGACGAGGTATCGATCCTGATGCAACTTTTCGTGCGCGCGCTGGAGCAGGAAGTCGCCAAGCTCCACGACAATGGGATTCGCTTCAAGGTCATCGGCGATACGTCGCGCTTCGAGCCGAAAATACGCGAGCTGGTCGCGAGCGGCGAAGCGCTGACGGCGAAGAATTCGAGGCTGACGCTGACCGTCGCCGCCAACTACGGCGGCCGCTGGGACATCGCGCAAGCAGCGGGCAAGTTGTTGGCGGCGCATCCCGACGCCGCGCGTGGCTTCACGCCGGAGGCACTCGACCCGTATCTGTCGATGTCGTATGCGCCGGAGCCGGACCTTTTCATCCGCACCGGCGGCGAGCAGCGAGTATCCAATTTTCTGCTTTGGCAGCTCGCGTACGCCGAGCTTTATTTCACCGACATGCTGTGGCCGGATTTCGACGCCGTCGCGCTGGATGGGGCGATCTCCTCGTATCAGCAGCGCGAACGCCGCTTCGGACGCACCAGCGAGCAGGTCGAGGCGGCGGCGCGCTAGCCATGGATGGATCGCCATTTCCCCTGGCGCCGCAGCCCGGATGAGCACGCGCATTCTCACCGCGCTGGTGCTCATTCCAGTGACGATAGCCGCGCTGTTCCTGCTGCCGCCGCGCGCATGGGGAGCCTTGACGCTGATGATTGTGATCATCGCCAGCAACGAATGGGCGATGCTCAGCGGCTATCGCAAGCAGAGCGGCTTGCTGCTCGTTGCCGGAACATTGCTTATCGGCGCTTGCCTGCTCTTCACGCCATGGCCCGGCTTCGACAATGACGGCGGCTGGCCGGAAGCGCTGGTCGTCTCTATCTGCGGCGCAGCGACCCTGTTTTGGGTCGCGATCGCTCCTGCCTGGTTATATTTCGGCTGGCGCATCGAGTCGAAAATCGTCTTGACGCTCG
>JALZAO010000102.1 GCA_030948305.1 Pseudomonadota bacterium | reverse complement strand
CGCCGGCTGGCCGCCGGAAATGATGCCGACATCGAACGATGTACCGCCCATGTCGGTGGTGATGATGTTCGAGCAATTCATCAGACGACTTAAGTACAGCGAGCCGGTGACGCCCGATACAGGGCCGGAGTCGAGCGTCAGCAGCGGCGATTCCATCGCCTTGTCCACCGAGATCGAGCCGCCCGCGCACTGGGTGATCTGCAGCGGTTGCGTGTAACCCGACGCCTTGAGCTGCCGATCGAGGTTCGCGAGATACTTTGCCATCACCGGCCCGATGTACGCATTGAGCGCGGTCGCCGTCATGCGCTCGTATTCGCCCCACTTCGGCGCAATGTCGACGGAGCAGGATATGAACACGTGGGGCGCCACGTCGCGGATCATTTCCTTTAGTCGCAACTCGTGCCGCGCATACTTGAACGACCAGAGAAAGCAGACCGCGATCGCCTCGACATCCTGCGCGACGAGGCGGTTTATTGCGTCCACGGCGTTCGCTTCGTTGAGCGGCACGACCACTTCCCCGAAGCAGTCGACGCGCTCCGAAACGCCTTCGATCAGGCGCTTGGGCACGATCGGCACCGGCTTCTGGCTCTCGGGGAAGTGCACGACCTTGCGGATGTCGCGCGACGTCACGCCGCGTGAGCCGCGCATGATGTGGATGGCGTCCTCGTGGCCGCGGGTCGTGATCAGCCCGACCCGGGCGCCCTTCCTCTGAATGAGCGTATTGGTGCCGACGGTAGTTCCGTGCGTGAGCACCGCGACGTCGCGGCAGAACCGCTCGAAGGACAGCCCCAGGCGCTCGGCCGCCATGCGCATCGCCGCGAGCATGCCTTCGGCGAAATTCTCGGGTGTCGACGGGGATTTTGTCGCGGTGATCCTGCCCGCGCGATCGAGCACCACGCAATCGGTGAACGTGCCGCCGATGTCGACGCCGACGAGAAGACTGGCCACGCTTTTTACTTCTCGGCGTCAAACTCGAAGGCGTCGTGCGAATCGGTGTGCACTTCCACACCGCTCTGCGCCGACTGCACGTCACCGCTGACCATATGCAGGCGCTTGCCGAGGACGGCGCCCGCCAATCCGTGGCGCGACACCGGCATCGACGGCAATACTGTCCATCGGTTGCCCAACGGGTCGTATGCCTCCAGCGCGCGAAACGTGTACATCCTCTGGCTATCCTGGCCCTCGCCGCCCGTGACATAGATGCGCCCGCCGTAGACTCCGGACGCCATCGCGCTGCGCGCCGACGGCATCCTGGCGCGCGCGTTGCCCCAGGCATCGGTGGCCGGGTCATATTCCTCGACGACGTCGACGTTGCTGCTGCCTGCGCTGATGAACGCAGCGCCGACGCGTCCGCCGATCACGTAGATCTTCCCGTTCACGACGCCGCTGGTCGCGTGGTTGCGCGGAGTCGGCATCGAGCTTCGCGCTCGCCACGTGTTACTCGCGGGATCGTACTCTTCGACGGTTCCCACCGACACGTGCGGGCGTGTGGGATGCACGGCCGACTCCTTGGATCCGGGAGGCGTCGTCGCGCCGCCGATGACGTAGATCTTGTCGCCCGCCATCGCCGCGACCGGCGAACCGCGCTTGGTCGGCAAGGGCGCCAGCGCTTTCCAGGTATCGGCAACCGGATCGTATTCCCACGCGTTGTCCACCGGCACCCACGCCGGCGGCCCCGCTGCCGGCAGCACGAAGCCGCCGAACGCGTAGATTTTTCCGCGGTACTCGGTAAAGGCCACGTGGTGCGAAAGAAGCGGCATCGGCTTCTTCTTCGCCCATTTATCGGTGGCCGGATCGTACTCGTAGACCATGCCGATCGGCTTCCAGCCCGGGGCAAGCCCGCAAAAGACATACATCTTGCCGTTCGCCGCTACGCCGAGCAGCTCTTCCGCGGGCTCGGGAAATGGCGCGAGCTTGGTCCATTTGCCCTGCGCCTGCGCCGTCGCAGGCAGCAGCAGGCCGAGACACAGAACGATGAGGCAAACGCGAAGCCGACCGATGGCGCCAATCATGTTCTCCTCCTTGCTTCGATCGCGGCCGTTCCGTGGCAAAGCCTGCAGCGCGGCCATGTGGGGTTCTGCATCAGCTGCTAGTCGCGGTACGAGGGATCGATCTTGTCGAGTTTGCGCAGCAGCGCCGGCCACTCGAGCACGCCGAAGGGCCGGCGCGTGGTCGGCAGATAGAGCCGGTAGGACTCGGCTACGACGTCGGCGGGCGGCAGTTGCAGCTCTACGTTGCACGAGAGTGCCGCGACCTGGACCTGGCAGGCACGCTCGAGCTTGAAGATGTTGTAAAACGCCTCCGGAATGCTGCCGCCCACGACGAGCAGGCCATGGTTGCGCAGGATCATGCCGGCGTGATCTCCCAGGTCGCGCAGCAGACTTGCCTGTTCGTCCGCGTTGATCGCCACGCCTTCATAGTCGTGATAGCCGATCTTGGCGAAGCGCATCGAGGTTTGCGCGATCGGCATCAGCCCGCACTTCATCGCCGAGACTGCCATACCTGCGATCGTGTGCGTATGGATCACGCAGTCGACGTCGTGCCGTGCGCCGTGGATCGCGCCGTGGATGACGAATCCGGCCTTGTTGATGCCGAGCTCGGTGGGATTGAAGAGGATGTTGCCGTCCAGGTCCAGCTTGATGAAGCACGAAGCGTGCATCTGGTCGTATAGCAGACCATACGGATTGATGAGGAAGCCCTTGTCGTCGCCGGGCACGCGCGTGCTGATGTGGTTCGCGCTCAATTCCGTCATGCCGTAAAGATCCATGAGCCGGTAGGCGGCGGCCAGGTCGACGCGCTTTCCCCATTCCTCCTTGCTCACCTGCTGGCGGACGGGCTTGCCTTTGACCAACGAATGGACAGCCATGGGGGTAAGTATAATTCCGCCATGCGACTCCTGCTTTGCGCGTTCTTCATTGCGGCGATAATCCCAATGACGGCCGCCGCGCAGTCCTATCCGGGCAGGCCGGTGCGGCTCATCGTTCCCTTTCCGCCCGGCGGGAGCAACGATGTGGTCGGGCGGATGATCGCGGCCCAGCTTTCAACACGGCTGGACAAGCCGGTCATCGTGGAGAACCAGGGAGGCGCCGGTGGCTTGATCGGCACCGAAATGGCAGCGAGGTCGCAGCCCGACGGATATACGCTGCTGCTGATTTCCGTCGCTTACGCCTTCATCCCGGCCATCTACAAGCTTCCCTACGATCCCGCCACGGCCTTTACGCCGGTCGCGATACTCGGAGCGGGTCCGGTGGTGATCGCCGTCACGTCGAAGCTGCCGGTCAACTCGGTGAAGGAGCTGATCGCGCTGGCGAAGGAAAAACCCGGCGAGCTCAATTATGCAACGGCCGGGGTCGGCAGCTTCCAGCACCTGGCGAGCGAGCTCTTCAAGCTGCAAGCCGGGGTGGACATCGTTCACATTCCCTTCAAGGGCGGAGGGCCCGCGATGATGGACGTGATCGCGGGCAACACCCAGATCGCAATTGGATCGCTCGTCCAGATACTGCCGCAAATCCAGGGAGGAAAGCTCAAGGCCTTGGGCGTCGGAAGCGCGAAGCGCATTGCCGCCCTTCCCGATCTGCCGACGATCTCGGAGGCCGGCGTCCCCGGTTACGAAGTGACCAATTGGTGGGGGATCGTCGTGCCCGCCGGCACGCCGCGGTCGGTCATCGAGCGGCTGCACAATGACCTGTCGGCGATCGTCGCCTCGCCGGAGACGAAGAAGCGCTTCGAGACCGAGGGTGCCGAGCCACTGTCGATGAGCCCGGACGAATTCGGCCGCTTCATCGCCGCCGAAACCGTAAAGTGGGCGCGCGTGGTGAAGGGCGCCGGGATCCGCGCCGAGTAAACCGGGGACAGACCCCGGTTTTATCAGCGCTCAATCTTGAGCAGCCGCGCCGCATTGCCGCCCTCGATCATGTCCTTCTCCGCGCGCTTGAGCCCCCGGACGCTCCCGATCAGCGCGAGCGGATCCTCTTCGCCCATGTCGTAGGGATAGTCGGTGCCGAGCAGCACGTGCCCGGGCCCGAACCTGTCGATCATGTGTCGCAGCATCCCGGCGTCGAAGGTGATGCTGTCGAAATACATTTTCGCAAGATAGGATGACGGCGGCCGCTTGATGACGGTGCGGCAGTCGGGGCGTGCACGGTAGCCATGGTCCATGCGCGCCCAGTAGTGCGCAAGGTAGCCGCCGGCATGCGGCAAGACGATCTTGAGCTTCGGGTGCCTCTGCATCACGCCGTCGAAGATCAGGTGGCTCGCCGCGATCGTGGTCTCCATCGGATTGCCGATCACATTGTTGAAGTAGTGATCGACGAGCCGCTCACCCTGCGTGAAGCCGATCGGATGCATGAAGATGATGACGTCGAGCGCCTGCGCCCTGGCGAAGAACTTCTCCAGTTTCAGCCGCGGGTCGGTCAAGTCCATGCCGTTGACGCTGGGATTGATTTCCACTCCGCGGAGGCCCAGCTCTTTCACGCAGCGCTCGAGCTCGGCGACCGCGAGATCGACATGCTGCAGCGGCACGGTTCCGAGCGCGACAAAGCGCTCCGGCCAGGTCGCCACGATCTCGGCCAGCCTGTCATTCACCATGCGCGACAGCTCGAGGCCCAGCTCCGGCTCGGTCCAGTAATAGCACTGGTTCGGCGCGGGTGACACAGCCTGGATGTCGATGCCCATGCGATCCATGTCCGCGAGCCGCGTCTCGATGCTCGTGAGCTTCGGCAGCCGGTCGCGGATCTGCTTAATGTTGACCTCGCGCGTCAGCGCGTTGGCGAACGTGACCGAGGGCTCGTACTGGGCAGGATTGAGATGCGCGACCTTGGCGGCCGCGGCCTGGTTGAGATAGTGACAATGAATATCGACGCGCAGGCTCTTGCCCCTGCGATCGCGGACGACCTTGGTCGACGCCGCGGCGCGGGCGGCCTTGGCGGCGGCATGGCGCGGAAGCGGTGCGCCGCGCGCGGGAGGCGCATCGCGTGGAAGCGACCCATGGAGACGATCGTGGCGCGGGTCGGTGCAGCCGGGCATTGCGCAAGTAAACATCATGGCCGTCGTTCCTTCCTGTTTCGAAACATCATGCGCGGCAGCGGTTCCTTAGTATACTTTTCGCTCGGCGCTGCCCCGGGACAGCGACGGCAGGCGTCCGGGTCGTGTCCGGAACGTTCGCTCATAAGAGGAGGCACCGATGGAGGCATTGGCCAAAGGAACTTCGCGCCGTGATGGCGTGACGGCGGTCCATTCGCTGAATCGTTTCGTCCTCACCGTGCCGGCGCTCGATGAAGCCGAGCGCTTTTACACCGAGTTCGGCCTGGACGTACGGCGGGAGAGCGGACGCGTCGACCTGTACACCTTCGGCCATCCGCACTGCTGGGGAACGATTTACGAGGCGCCGGGCCGGAAGAAGCTTCAATACCTGAGCTTCGGTGTGTACGAGCAGGATCTCGAGCCGTTGCTGCACGAGCTCGATCGATTGCAGATCGCGCGGGTGCCGGCGCATCCGCTTTCGGACAACACCGGCGTCTGGCTGCGCGATCCCGACGGCAACTTGGTGCAGATTGTCGCGGCGGACAAAGTCTCGCCGGATGGGCCTGCGCTCCAGGCGCCGCCACCGCCGCATCCCGCTGGCCGCGGCGCCGCACCAAGCCGCTCGGCGGCGGGCAGGGTTCGCCCGCGCTGCCTCTCGCATGTGCTCCTCTTCAGCTCGAACGTGCCGCGTTCGGTGCGATTCTATGGCGAGGCCCTGGGGTTGCGACTGTCGGATCATTGCGCCGAGCTCATCGCTTTCATGCACGGAGCGCACGCCAGCGATCACCACATGCTGGCGTTCGTGAAATCCGACGGGCCCGGGTACCACCATTCGAGCTGGCATGTCTCGAGCATCGACGACGTTGGCATCGGCAGGGAGCACATGGCCGCCTGCGGCTATGTCCGGGGGTGGGGCGTCGGCCGGCACGTGATAGGGTCGAACTATTTCGCCTATATAGAGGACCCGTGGGGGA
>JALZAO010000101.1 GCA_030948305.1 Pseudomonadota bacterium | reverse complement strand
CTTCAACGCCGACTTCGACGGCGACCAGATGGCCGTCCACCTCCCGTTGTCGGCCGAGGCCCAGGCCGAGGCCCGGGTGCTCATGCTGTCGGCCAACAACGTGCTGTCGCCCGCCAACGGCCGGCCGCTGTCGGTGCCCAGCCAGGACATGGTCATCGGCGTCTACTACCTCACCGAGCAACTCCCCGACGTCCCCGGCCAGGGCCGCAAGTTCTCCCACGTCTGGGAGGCGGAGCGCGCCTACGAGGACGGCGAGGTCTCGTTGCACGCCGCCATCGAGATCCGCGACGGCAACGACTCCCCGCAGGGCGACGGTAAGCCCACCTACCGCAACACCACCGTCGGCCGTCTGCTCTTCGAGGCGGCCCTGCCCGCCGGGTTCTGCGAGCAGCACGGGTACATCGACAGGTCCGTGCGCAAGCGCCACGTCACCGACATCGTCGAGAAGCTGGTCGACGGCTACACCAAGGCGACTGTGGCCGAGAGCCTCGACGCCATCAAGGACCTCGGGTTCCGCTACGCCAGCCAGTCGGGGCTCACGATCTCCATGGACGACGTGAAGACGCCGCCCGAGAAGCCGGCGATCCTCGACCGCTACGAGAAGGAAGCCGACAAGATCGAGGCCCAGTTCAAGCGGGGCATCATCACCGACGACGAGCGCCGCCAGAAGGAAGTCGAGATCTGGATCAACGCCACCGAGGAGGTGCGCCGCGCCATGGAGCACACGCTCCGGGGCGAGACGTTCAACCCCATCGACATGATGGTGACCTCGGGTGCCCGAGGCAACATCATGCAGGTGAGCCAGATCGCCGGCATGCGTGGCCTGGTGGCCAACCCCCGGGGCGAGATCATCCCCCGGCCCATCAAGAGCAACTTCCGCGAGGGGATGTCGGTCCTGGAGTACTTCATCTCCACCCACGGCGCCCGTAAGGGCCTGGCCGACACCGCTCTTCGCACGGCCGACTCCGGCTACCTCACCCGGCGGCTGGTCGACGTGGCCCAGGAGCTCATCATTCGGGAGGAGGACTGCGGCACCACCAGGGGCCTCTGGCTCGAGCAGGTCGTCCCCGACGGTCCCGGCCAACGCACCAACCTGGAGACCCGGCTGTACGGCCGGGTGCTGGCCGACGACATCACCCTCTCCGACGGGTCACAGCTCGCCGCCGGCACCCACGTGGGCGACGCCGAGATGGCCGTCCTGCGCGACGACGAGGGCCTCGACCGGGTTCGCGTCCGGTCGGTGCTCACGTGCGAGGCGACCCACGGCGTGTGTGGCCAGTGCTACGGCCGCTCGCTGGCCACCGGACGGGCGATCGAGCTGGGCGAGGCGGTGGGCGTCATCGCCGCCCAGTCCATCGGCGAGCCGGGAACGCAGCTCACCATGCGGACCTTCCACATCGGTGGCGCGGCGTCGCGGACGGCTGCGGCGTCGCAACTGGAAAGCAAGTCCGCGGGCGTCGTGCGCTTCTCGGCGGCGATGCGTTATGTCACCAACGGCAAGGGCGAGCTGATCGTGATTGCCCGCTCGGGCGAAGTCATGATTCACGACGACAACGGCCGCGAGCGCGAACGGCATAAGGTTCCGTATGGCGCGACAATGCTCGTCAAGGACGGCGACACGGTGAAAGCGGGCAAGGTGCTGGCGACCTGGGACGCGACGTCGCGTCCGATCATCACCGAGTACGCGGGCCGGGTGAAGTTCGAGAACGTCGAAGAAGGCGTCACGGTGGCCAAGCAGGTCGACGAAGTGACGGGCCTGTCGACGCTCGTGGTCATCGACCCGAAGCGCCGCGCAGGCGCGGCGGCGAAGGGCGTGCGGCCCCAGGTGAAGCTGTTGAACGACCGTGGCGACGAGGTGAAGCTGGCGGGATCGGAGTTGCCGGTCAATATCACTTTCCAGCTGGGGTCGATCATCACCGTCAAGGATGGCCAGGACGTTGCCGTCGGTGAGGTGCTGGCGCGGATTCCGCAGGAGACGTCCAAGACGCGCGACATCACGGGGGGCCTGCCGCGAGTGGCGGAGCTGTTCGAGGCGCGCGCGCCCAAGGATGCAGGCACGCTGGCGGAGGTCACCGGCACGGTGTCGTTCGGCAAGGACACCAAGGGCAAACAGCGGCTGGTCATCACCGACCTGGACGGCGTCGCGCACGAGTATCTGATCCCCAAGGACAAGCACGTCACAGCGCACGACGGGCAGGTGGTGAACAAGGGCGAATCGATCGTCGACGGCCCCGCGGACCCGCACGATATTCTGCGGCTCCTGGGAGTCGAGGCGCTGGCGCGCTACATCACCGACGAGGTGCAGGACGTGTATCGCCTGCAGGGCGTGAAGATCAACGACAAGCACATCGAGGTGATCGTGCGGCAGATGCTGCGCCGCGTGCAAGTCCAGGATGCGGGGGATACGCGCTTCATCGTGGGCGAGCAGGTCGAGCGTTCGGATCTGCTGGACGAGAACGATAAGGTGTTAGCGAATGGTGGTGTGAAGGGCGGGGCGGACGCCAAGCGGCCGGCGACGTACGAGCACATGCTGCTCGGCATCACCAAGGCGTCGCTGTCGACCGATTCGTTCATCTCGGCGGCCTCGTTCCAGGAGACCACGCGCGTTCTGACCGAAGCCGCGATCATGGGCAAGAAGGACGAGCTCAGAGGCTTGAAGGAAAACGTCATCGTTGGCCGGTTGATTCCTGCAGGAACCGGTCTTGCGTACCATAACGCGCGAAAGAAGCAGAAAGCGGGCGGTCTACCCGAAGTGGCTCCGGAAGGCATCATTTTGGAGGCGCCGGCCGCGGAAATCAGCGCCGACGCAGCCTGACCCTCGAACCGGGCGACTTTGGACCGAAACGGGGGTCCCACAGGGGGCTCCCGTTCGTTTTTGGGCGGGGTATACGTTGACAGGACACACCTAGTGCCTTAAAATCGAACGTCTTTTCGCCTTCAATCGGACCAGCCAGCCAAAACGGGCTTCGCGCTTACCCGGTGGGGTGTGCGTACCCGGTCGCCATCGACTTGGATGTGTCGACCGAGGCGCAACGAGAGTGGCCTGAGCAGACGATGCTCAAGGCCACTTTGATTTGTGTGCGTCAAAAGCGTCTCGGGACGAAACCACGGCGTGCGAGGCTTTCGTCGTTGCGCGGAAAACGCGGAAATGTCCGAACAAGAAGCGAACAGGCAACGACGTGACAAATGAGTGGCAAATGAGCGACAAACGAGCGGAAAAATAGTATGCCAACGATCAATCAGCTAGTCCGCAAGGGCCGCGTGGCTCCGGTGTCGAAGAGCAAGGTACCGGCGCTCAAGCGCAGTCCGCAGAAACGCGGTGTTTGCACGCGCGTGTACACGACGACGCCGAAGAAGCCGAACTCGGCGTTGCGCAAGGTCGCGAAGGTGCGGCTGACCAACGGATTCGAGGTCATCAGCTACATCGGCGGAGAAGGCCACAATCTCCAGGAGCACTCGGTGGTCCTGATCCGCGGTGGCCGCGTAAAAGATTTGCCGGGCGTTCGCTACCACATGGTGCGCGGCGCGCTCGATACCGCCGGCGTAAAGGATCGCAAGCAGTCACGGTCGAAGTACGGCGCGAAAAAGCCCAAGGCCGCTTAGGGTTTAAGTTGAATTGTGTACGTTGAATCCGCCGGCTTTGCCGACGGATTGAACGGTAAACATAGACCGGGCAAAAGTAGGGTTTCACTTTTGCCCGCTACGGAGTATTGATGCCCCGACGCAGAGAAATTTCAAAGCGCGAGATCCTGCCGGATCCGAAGTATTCGAACAGCGATGTCGCGAAGTTCGTCAACGTGCTCATGAGCCAGGGCAAGAAGTCGGTTGCCGAGCGTATCGTCTACGGCGCGTTCGAGTCCATTGCCAAGAAGGGCGGCAAGGATCCGCTGGAGGTATTCAACCAGGCGCTCTCCAACGCGAAGCCGATGGTCGAGGTCAAGAGCCGCCGCGTCGGCGGCGCCAACTTTCAGGTGCCGGTCGAAGTGCGTCCGGTGCGCCGGGTCGCGCTCGCCATGCGCTGGCTGCGCGAGGCCGCGCGCAAGCGCGGCGAGAAATCGATGGGGCAGCGGCTCGCCGCGGAATTGACCGAGGCAGCGGAAGGCCGCGGCGGCGCGGTAAAGAGACGCGAAGAAGTGCATCGCATGGCCGAAGCGAACAAAGCCTTCTCGCATTTCCGCTTCTAAGTGCCAGACAAGCGGACAACGTGAACCAGCAGCGCAGGACTCTAGTGGCGATAACCTGCAACGCGATTTTGGACAGTGACATAAAGTGGCAAGAACGACACCCATCGAGCGCTATCGGAACATCGGCATCAGTGCCCACATTGATGCCGGTAAGACCACGACCACCGAGCGCATACTTTTCTACACGGGTGTCTCGCACAAGATAGGCGAAGTGCATGACGGCGCGACCGTCATGGATTGGATGGAGCAGGAGCGCGAGCGTGGCATCACGATTACGTCGGCGGCCACGACCTGCTTCTGGAAAGGGATGCAGAACAACCATCCCGAGCATCACATCAACATCATCGATACGCCGGGACACGTCGACTTCACCATCGAGGTCGAGCGCTCGATGCGTGTTCTGGATGGCGCATGCATGGTCTACGACGCCGTCGCCGGTGTGCAGCCGCAGTCGGAGACGGTGTGGCGGCAGGCGAACAAATACAAGGTCCCGCGTCTTGCGTTCATCAACAAAATGGACCGTCAGGGCGCGGAGTTCTTCAAGTCGTATGACCACATCAAGAGCCGGCTGAAGGGCAACCCGGTTCCGATCCAGTTACCGGTCGGCGCGGAAGAAAAATTCGAAGGCGTTATCGATCTGGTCATCATGAAGGCTATTTACTGGGACGAATCGACGCAGGGCATGAAATACGAGCTGCGCGAGATTCCCACACCCCTGGTCGAAGAAGCCAAAAAGTGGCGCGAAAAGATGGTCGAGGCCGCGGCGGAAGCCGACGACGAACTGATGCACAAGTATCTCGAGGGACACGACCTGTCGGTCGAGGACATCAAGAGGGGCTTGCGGATGCGCACGATCAAGAACGAGATCGTGCCGATGCTCTGCGGCAGCGCGTTCAAGAACAAGGGTGTGCAGGCGATGCTCGACGCGGTCATCGACTACATGCCGTCGCCGGTCGACATCAAGCCGGTCGAAGGCGAGGACGACGACGGAAAACCGGCGTCGCGCAAGGCATCCGACTCGGAGCCTTTTTCGGCGCTCGCGTTCAAGATCATGACCGATCCTTATGTCGGCCAGCTGACGTTCATCCGCGTGTATTCGGGCGTGCTCAAATCCGGCGACACGGTGTACAACTCGAACCGCGGACGCAAGGAGCGCATCGGCCGGCTGCTGCAGATGCACGCCAATCAGCGCGAAGAGATCAAGGAAGTCTATGCCGGCGACATCGCCGCGGCGGTCGGACTCAAGGAAGCATCGACCGGCGAAACGCTCTGCGATCTGGACAAGAACATCATGCTCGAGCGAATGGTATTCCCCGAGCCGGTGATTTCGCAGGCAGTCGAGCCCAAGACCAAGGCCGATCAGGAAAAGATGGGGCTCGCGCTGAATCGTCTGGCGCAGGAAGACCCGTCATTTCGCGTGCACACCGACGAGGAATCGAGCCAGACGATCATCTCCGGCATGGGCGAGCTGCACCTCGAGATCATCGTCGACCGCATGAAGCGCGAGTTCGGCGTCGAAGCCAATGTCGGCAAGCCGCAGGTGGCGTACCGCGAGGCGATCAAGAAGCCGGTGCAGATCGAGGGCAAGTTCATCAAGCAGTCGGGCGGACGCGGTCAGTACGGCCACGTCTGGCTGAAGCTTGAGCCGCAGGAAGCGGGCAAGGGGTTCGAGTTCGTCGATGCGATCAAGGGTGGAACCGTGCCGCGTGAATATATTCCGGCGGTCGAGAAGGGCCTTCGCGAAACGCTGCCGAATGGCGTGCTTGCCGGGTTCCCGGTCGTCGACGTGAAAGTTACTTTGTTCGACGGCAGCTATCACGACGTCGACTCGAACGAAAA
>JALZAO010000100.1 GCA_030948305.1 Pseudomonadota bacterium | reverse complement strand
ATTAAAGACTCTTGGCTTATAGAACTCTACCGCAGCCATCTTGTTCGCCTCGCCCAAAGTTGGATATGGCGCGATCATGCGCGCGAGTTGACTGAGCTTCAGCCCCGACTGGATTGCTACTACCCATACTTGAGCGAGCTCGCCGGCGTGCGTATCGAGAATCGAGGCCCCCAGGATGCATCCGTTCTTGCCCACGATGACTTTCACCGCACCTGCGGTCGCGCGCTCGGTCTGCGCGCGGTCGTTGTCTTTCATTTCGAAGCGCACGACGCGGACATCGTTACCGTGGACCTTTTGCGCTTTATCCTCGACCATGCCGACCTGCGCGAGTTCCGGATCGGTATAGGTAACCCAAGGGAGGGAGTCGTAGCTGGTCCTGGTGAAAGGAAAGGTCAGCGCGTTACGGACGGCTACGCTAGCGTGGTAGCCGGCGATGTGCGTGAAGCGCGGCGCCTCGGCCACGACATCGCCGACGGCGTAGACGCCACGCGCGCTGGTGCGCAGACTCGAATCGACAACGATTCCCTTGTCGGTAAAGCGAACGTGCGCGCGCTCCAGATCTAGCGACGCCACTCTGGCGCTGCGGCCGGCGGCAACCAGGAGATGCGAGCCTTCGAGCTCCGATATCTGGCCGACTTGCTCGATCGAGAGCACGATCCCTGAATCGCTTCTCCGCACCGCGCGTACCTTCGTATTTTCGCGAATCGTCACGCGTTCGTCCGCCAGCACTTTCAGCAGGCGCGTCACCAGCTCGCGGTCGTCGTGGGGCATGGCATTGGAGTCCTCGAGCACCGTCACCCGGGCCCCGAGCCGGCGATGCGCTTGCGCAAGCTCGATGCCGATCGGGCCGCCGCCCACCACGAGAAGGTGGTCGGGCACCGTTGTGTTATCGAAGATCGTTTCGTTGGTATAGTGTTCCACGCTTTCGAGGCCCGCGATTTTCGGCGTCGCGGGCGACGAGCCGGTGGCGATGATCACTCGGCGCGCCCGCACACGGTGCTCGTCCGCCATGAGCACGCGCGGCTCCGCGAAGCGGGCTTCGGCGCGTATGACCTTGACACCCATGCGCTCGAAGCGCTCGACCGAATCATGGGGAGCGATGGTGGCAATGACTTCGTGCACCTGCCGATGAACAGCGCGGAAGTCGACGCGCGGTTCGCCTGCCTCGATGCCGAATCGGGCGCTCGCACGAATGCCGTGAGCGGCCTTGGCCGCGGCGAGTAGCGCTTTGGAGGGAACGCAGCCCGTGTTCAGGCATTCTCCGCCCATTTTTCCTCGCTCGATCAGCGCCACCGACGCTCCGAGCTGCGCGGCGATCGATGCTGCGGTGAGACCCGCTGCGCCGGCGCCGATCACGCAGAGGTCGACGGAAATGTCTTTCAAAGCCTTCTTTCGCGGTTTTCGGACCCGAGCGCGCACAACGCTTCGTGTCCATTGTCAATCCGGGCATCTTTCATGGATATTCGGATTCGAGTGCTCGAGCGCGGCCGCGTTCAGCGCTTCTTCTTGGTTGTTTGGTCGCGGACACCTTTTTGCGCAAGTATCTCCTTGGCTTTTTTCGTGACCCAGCAGACGACCATGAGTGTGGCGATCAATCCGGCGGCGAAGAAACCCCACTCCAGCGGGCCGTGCTCCTCCCCCGAAGCCGTGGTGCCCGCGGCGCCCAGATACACATAGAGCATCGTGCCTGGCATGATGCCGACGAAAGTCGCTGGAACATAGTGAAGCAACTTGATATCGGTGATGCCGTAGAAATAGTTTTGTAGGTTGAATGGCACCAATGGGCTGAGGCGCAACAGCGCCACGATTTTCCAGCCTTCTTTGCTGACCGCTTCGTTCACGGCCTTGAATCGGGGACGGTTTTCGACCAGAATCTTGACGCGGTCGTGGACGAGATAGCGCGAAACCAGAAAGGCAAGTGTCGCGCCGATCGTCGCCGATACTACGACCAGGGCAAACCCCCGGCCCAGCCCGAACGCCAGCCCGGCGACGATCGTGAGGACTGAGACAGGCACCAGCAGCACCGTCGCGACAACGTAGACGCCCGCGAATATGACGGCGCCCCATGGCCCCATATCCGCGATCCAGGCGCGAAGCGATCCGACCCACTCCTTGATCGGCAGCAGGATCCAGGCAGCGAACAAGGCTGCTGCGAGCACTCCGGCACCGATCCATTTCCAGGACCACGGCGTCACGTGCGCACGGCGCGAATCCGGCACCAATCACCTCATCTCATGAAGTCGTGGACGATCGCGCATGAGACCATGACGCTACCGTGGGCGACGCTGCGCATTGAGGGTCCAGTCGTACTCGATGAACGTGACGGCGTAGTCGCCCGGCACTTTTCCCGCCGCATAGCGATCGATGTATGCGATGAGGCTGGGACTCTTGCGTAGAAAGTCCTCCGTGTAGAACCTGAGGATCTCGGAAACGCGCGCGATGTCGTGCTTGCTGTCGATCTGCAGATTGCGCGCCTCGCCAAAGAATCGTCGCGCCTCCCGATCGAGCTGCTCGTCGAGTCGAGCCGCCGCGAACGGCTCCCTCGGCAGCCGCGGGCAACCGACCGACATGCAGTTCAGCGCAAAGTGAACGCGCTCGTCCCCCATCGGCCGGATGGTGCGATTCTCGAGGCTGTAAAGCGACATCGATTCGCCGCCGACCTGGAACTGGCTCAGCCAGAAGAACCGAAGCTTGGTCAGTCCGGTGAGCGATTCCGGGATTCCCATCCGCACCACGTTGAACATCGCCAGTGCGTTATATGCGTTGATGTAGTAGGCCAGGCGCGCCTCGCGCGTGGGAAAAGATTGCGGTGCGGATACGGGGCTCACGCGCGCAATGTAATCGACATAGGCGTTCAGGTTCGCCGGATCGCCCGCGAGACCCCGAAAATCTACCTGCCCCTGATCGTTGACGTAGCGATCGAGCACTCGCGACCAGCGCGCGTCGGCGTCCCCGACGACGTCTTGCCCGAACACCGCGCCGGCAGCGACGCTCACGACGATCGCGAAAGAGAGAAGTTGGACTATTCGCACGCAGCAACCGCTATTTGTCAGCAGGTGGCTCGCCTGCGAGTGGCATTGCCAGGAGCGGCAAGAGCCGTTCGGGTCGGATAGGGCGGTCGAGGCCGATGACGATCGAGTCCTGCGCAACGTCCAGCCGAGCCGTTTGATGCAAAGTGTCCCAAAGCGTCAGTCCGCTCGAGAAATTCGATGATCGTTCATCGAGCCTGTTCGAATGGTGAATGCCATGCAGACGCGGAGTCACGAGCAAACGGCGCAGGACGCTCTCCACACCGACGGCCAAGCGCACGTTGGAATGATGGAACAGCACTTCCGCCAGCGTCAGCGCTCCCCAAAGAGACAGAGCTCGCTCCGACACACCTAGCAGCGCAATCTGCCCCACTCTCCACGGGATCGACAGTGCGAACTCGCCGACATGGAAGCGCAGCGCCGTGGACGTGTCGAGGTCGACATCGGCATGATGCACGCGATGAAAGCGCCACAGCAACGGCACCCGGTGCAGGAGCACGTGCCAGAGGTACAAGGTGTAGTCCATGAGGAGCACCATCAGCGCGGTCTTCCAGGCGCCGGGAACAGGCAAGCGAGGGACGATCCCCCATCGCTTGCGCTCGACGCTTCGCACGACGCGGGAAATGATGGGCGCTTCCAGCGCTCTCATGGTGCCGGCGGTAATGGCGCCGATGGCGATGTTGCGGCCGACGCGCGCCGCCGAAGGATCGCGCCAACGCCGAAGCGGGCGGCGGCGCTCGACCAGCGCGAACCCTACGAAGGCTACAGCGAGTGCCGCAATCACCCAACTAGACTTGCCGGAGCTTTGCATCGTTTCCTTCGTTGACCGCCCGCTACGCGCCTTGCTTGACGCGGCCACGGAGCAATTTACGCGCGCGCCCGGACAAATTAGGCCGCATCGGGGGCGACCCATGCGCGACCTCGTCACCGCTCAATGGATTCCAGAACACGTCGCCACCCGAGCGATGCACGCGGATGGGCCGCAGGATGAAGCTGTCGCGCCTGGCGTTATGAAGACACATTGACAAGGGCCCTTCGGCGGTCATCGTCTTGAACACGCACGCATCGACGCGCTCGCGCTGCAGACCTCCGGCATCCATGAAGTTGTGAATGACCAAGGACAGGGTATGCACTCGCCCGCGGCCGCGCAGGAGGTCGCCTTTCATCTTCCATATTTTTCGAGCGATATAGCTGCACGATGCGAACCAATGCGCAGGGTGGGCGAGCAGCCAGAGTAGAAATCGGCGGACGGTGGCGCCAGTCTGGCTGCGATCGAAAATGATCGCCGCGCTCGCCGACTGCAGACGTCCGATAAAGCGCACATCGTCGAGTGCGTCGTAAGCCCGGCCATTGGCCACGAGACAGAGGCCGTAGCGATTGCACGACGGGTGACCGATCCACGAAGCACCAAGCTCAAGCCGCGTTCCTAATCCCTGCTCGAGCTGCCGAGCAACGCTTTCGACGGTGATCGATGCCTGACGTGCGCGCTGCACGCCGCGTCCGGTATCGGCCTGCAATTGAAACGACGCCGTACGCACGCTTGCCGCGTGCTCCCTGAAGAATCGCACGACGGCAGGAATTTCATCGAAGTTGCCGTCATGGACGGTGGTGTTGAACATCACGGACAATCCGAGGCCCGCCGCGCGATCGATGTAGGTCTGGCGCAGCGCATTGAGCTCGGCTTCGCTTCGATAGCCCTTGCGCTGCTCGGTCGTGTCGACGTGAAAAACCACGTCCATGAGCCCGTCCCGCGCGAGGTCCGCCAGTAATGCGCGGCTCGCCTTGATGCCATTGGTCATCAGCGTGGGGCGCAAGCCAAGCGAGCGCACCCGGCGCACGATCAGACGCAGCTCGTCGGTCCTGCGCAGCGTCGGCTCGCCGCCGGTGATCTGGACGTCGGTGTCGGCGCCGTAATGGGCGAGAATGAGATCGATGCGGCGAAAGACCTCCTCGATGGGCATATCCTTGACGGCCTCGGAAATCTCCGAGAGATAACACAGCGTGCAGTCGAGATTGCAACGCTGCGTGATCTCGAGCGCAACGCATCCTATGGGCCAGCGACGGCCCATCTGCTGGTTGACACCGTCGAGCCCCATCGCGGCGAACTTCCTGCGCGCCGAGATGAGCCCGATTTCCTCCCCGACAAGGCGATCGGGCGAGTAGGCGGCAATTTCGCTTTCGGTCATTCAGTGCCCTTCCGGCATTTGCATCAGTCCGCTCGCGCGCAGCCGATCCGCGTCTTCGGGTCGATCCACATCCCACGAGGGACTCAGTTCGCGCCAGCGCAATCCGGCACGGCGCAGGCTTTCACGCGTGTGGTCCATCACCCGGTCGCTGCCCCAGGGCACGCTGTCGAAGAGCGAATCGATCGGACGGCGCAGGCCGATCAGCACGTAGCCGCCATCCTCCGCCGGGATGAACACGGCGTCGTTGTTTTCCGCGAGCGCCAGTCCGGCAGCGCGCAGCTCGGTGGCGGTCAGCGCCGGGCAGTCCGTCCCTATAAGCAGGGAATCGCATTCGCGGCAATGTCGGGTAAAGGCGTGGCGCATACGCGCACCGAGGTCAGCGTCGGTTTGCGCATGCAGCGGAACACCCAGCTCCTCCGACAAGTTGACAAAGGCTGGGTGGTCGCAGTTCGGCGCGCACCACAGAGATACCGATCCCAAGTCAGCGGAGAGCGCTGTCCGAACTGTCCGGCCGATGAGGGCGTGTTGCAGCGCTGCCGCACCTTCGGCGCCGAGATGCGGAATGAGGCGTGTCTTCGACTGGCCCGCGACGGGCGCACGCGCGAAGACTGCTATGTCGATGCGCATGGCGCGAAGTCAGCGGTTCGAGGAACCAGCGGCATACGCCCGCGCCAATCGACCCGGATCCACACCGAACCAGAAGCCGGCTCGCAGGCGCCACATGAGGACGATCGTGCGCAGGATGCCGCGTTGCTCCCAGCGCCGACCCGACGTGATGACGCGCTCCCTGAGACACAGCGGCCATCCTAGACCTTTCAG
>JALZAO010000099.1 GCA_030948305.1 Pseudomonadota bacterium | reverse complement strand
CGTCACCAGGCCGTGAATCAAAGCACGTTTGCGGCCAAGTGGGCGCGCGCGCTTGCCTCGCACCGGCTCAACGGCGTCGCACCCGAACTCGAACGCGACCGTTGGGCGAAGCGCCGCGTGCTGGTGGTCGACGCCTGCATGCTGACGCCCGACCGGGACGCGGGGTCTATGAGGATGCAGCAGATCACGGAAATTCTGGTGAATCTGGGCTGCAAGGTCACCTTCGCGGCCGACAATCTCGAGTATCGCCAGCCCTACGTGATGGCGCTGGAGCAACTGGGCGTCGAGGTGCAATTCCACCCATATCAGCGCTCGATAGCGATGCTGCTCGGCACGCGCGGCGGGGAGTTCGATGTCGTGATCCTGTCGCGGCATTACATCGCGGCGAAGCACATCGACGCGGTTCGGGCTTTCGCGCCACACGCGCTGGTGGTGTTCGACACGGTCGACCTGCATTTCCTGCGCGAGGAGCGTTTGGCCGAGCTCAACGCGACCCCCATGGCGAAGCGCGCTGCGGAGGCCAAGCGCAACGAAGAGCTGGCATTGATACGCAAGGCCGACTTGACGCTGGTCGTGAGCCCGTTCGAGAAGGACCTCCTGGAAAGTCTAGAGCCGGACGCGCAAGTGATGCTCCTTTCGACCATACACGAGCCACTGGGTGGCAATAAAGCTTTTGCCGAGCGCGAGGGTTTGCTGTTCATCGGTGGTTTTCAACATCCCCCGAATACCGATGCGATCCTTTGGTACGGCATCGAAATCCTGCCGCGGTTGCGCGAACGCCTTCCCGGCGTGAAAACATATGTCGTGGGGATGGACCCTCCCGCGACCATCAAGGCGCTGGCCGCCGAGGATCTCGTAATCGCCGGATATGTGCCCGACCTGACGCCCTATCTCACGGGCTGCCGGCTTTCGGTCTCGCCGTTGCGCTACGGCGCCGGGGTCAAGGGCAAGGTCAATCATGCGATGAGCTACGGCCTGCCGGTCGTCGCCACCACGCCGTCGATCGAAGGTATGCAACTTACTCCCGGCGTCGACGTGCTGGTCGGTGACGATCCGCAAAGTTTTGCCGACGCCGTAGCGCACGCCTATCGCGATCAGGAGCTGTGGAACACGCTCTCCGAGGGCGGGCTCCGGAACATCCGCAATCATTTCTCGCGCGACCTCGCGCGGAGCGCGATCAGCAGGCTCATCGCGTTGTCGCGCGGACCCAATCGCGGCTGACGACATCCCGTAATGCGGCGGCGTCAGCGCCGCTCGAACAATAGGTCCCAGACACCGTGACCGAGCTTCATGCCACGGCGTTCGAACTTCGTCAGCGGACGATACTCCGGGCGCGGCGAGAAACCCGGAACCGTGTTGGCGAGCAGCGGCTCGGCGCGCAGCGTTTCCAGGATCTCAGCTGCGTAATCCTCCCAGTCGGTGGCAACGTGCAGATAGCCCCGTGATTCCAGCCGTTCGGCGAGCGCGTGCACGAACGCGCCTTGAAGGAGCCGCCGCTTGTGATGCCTCTTTTTGGGCCAGGGATCGGGAAAGAAAACGTGTGCACCTGCCAAGGTGCCCGGCGCGAGCATGTATTCGACGACCTCGACCGCGTCGTGCTGGATGATGCGGACGTTGGCAAGCCTTTCCTGCTCGATCAGCTTGAGCAGGCTTCCGACGCCTGGACTGTGCACCTCGATGGCGAGAAAATCGTCGCCGGGCCGCGCTTTAGCAATCGCCGCCGTCGTCTCGCCCATGCCGAAGCCAATTTCCAGGATCTTCGCGCTCGGCCGACCGAAAGCACGAGTGAGGTCCAGCGGGGCGGCGGCGAAGGCAATCCCGAGGCGCGGGAGCAGCGACTCGTACGCACGCTGCTGCGCCGGCGAAAAGCGCCCCTGACGCAGCACGAAGCTCCGAATCGGGCGTTGACGAAAAGTCGTTGCCGGGCCGTTAACCGCCATCAGTTGGGCGCGACGCGCTTCCACAGCGGATCCGCAAGCTTCCGCTCGACAATGGCGGCTTTGTCGGCGCCGGCGGGCGTGTACTCTATCGCCAGCGTGTTCGAGTCCTTCCAAGTCGCCGCCACATCCGACCAAGGCTCGCCCGGCGTCCACACGAGCTCCTTGCGCAGCGACTCCGGCGAGACGCGCCACACCGCAATCTCGTTGACGCAGCGGCTCGGACATACATCAGCGGTAACGATGTGAAGGCGGTCCGGCGAGAGCTGCGGCTCCGCAGGAAATTCGAAGCGGCGGTTGGTCGTTCGCCTCAGGACGATGAAGCTGATCGACTCTCCCGCCGTCGAATAAAGAACCACGGCGTTGATGGGGTCGAGAAAATCCCAGAGACTGTACGAGCGGCCATTCACCGGTTCGTCGCTGTCGGTGAATGTCGCGGTGCCTGAAGGGTAGAGCGAAACCAGGAGCGCGTTACGCTCGCGGCGGGCAAGATTGGGTAAGCGTTTCAGTTGAACTTCCTCGATCAATCGTCCGCAGTGAGCGGGGTCCTCGGCGTTGCCGCACAGGGTCACGATTTCCTGCTGCGCGAGCGGCGTGGCGCCAAGCGTGAGCGAAATCCAGCTCGTTACCGCAGCAACAAGAGCGCACGAACGCAGCATGGGCGACTTTCGAAGTGGAGCGCTGCGATCAGCCGCCGAATGAGCCGCTAAGTCAGCCGCTCAGTCAGCACTCTTAGGCAATAAGGTCGCCAGTCGGCGAGCTGGGGCTGGCAGCATACGACTTGCGTGGCATGCGCCCGGCCAGGTAGGCCTCGCGCCCGGCTTCGATCGCTTTTTTCATCGCGCTTGCCATCAGGACGGGCCTTTGCGCCGAGGCAATCGCGGTGTTCATCAACACGCCGGCACAGCCGAGCTCCATCGCGACCGCGGCGTCCGACGCGGTGCCCACGCCGGCATCGACCAGCACCGGCACTTTCGCTTGCTCTATGATGAGCTTGAGATTCCAGGGATTGAGAATGCCCATGCCCGAGCCGATCAATGACGCGAGAGGCATGATGGCGACGCAGCCGATGGCTTCGAGCTCGCGCGCGATGATCGGGTCGTCGGAGGTGTACACCATGACGTCGAAGCCGTCCCTGATGAGCGTCTCCGCGGCGCGTATCGTTTCCCGCACGTTCGGAAAGAGCGTATGTGTGTCGCCAAGCACTTCGAGCTTCACGAGCTTGTGTCCGTCGAGCAGCTCGCGTGCGAGCTTGAGCGTGCGCACTGCGTCGTCTGCGGTGTAGCAGCCTGCGGTGTTCGGTAGCAGCGTGAACTGCGACGGCGGAAGATGATCGAGCAGCGACGGTTCGTTCGCGTTCTGCCCGATGTTGGTCCGACGAATAGCGATGGTAACGATATCGGCACCCGAGGCGTCGATCGCGGCACGCGTCTCTTCGAAGTCCTTGTACTTCCCGGTCCCGACCAGCAGGCGTGAACGATAGGCGCGACCGGCGATGACCAAGGGGTCATGGTGGATGACCAGCGGGTCATCATCGTGCGTTAGCGCGAGTGTGTCGTTGGGAGCATTCATGTGCGGGAATCGCTAGCCGCCGCCAACCGCGGCAACGACCTCGATTTTATCCCCATCGACGAGGACGGTTTCCGCATGCTTGCTCCTGGGGACGATCTCCCCGTTGCGCTCGATGGCGATGCGCTTGCCTTCGAGGGCAAGATCGCGGACGAGATCGGAAATCCGCTGCGAGGGTATCCGGCAAAGGTAGGCGTCGCCGTTTACCGTAATGGAGGTCATCGCTAGAGTAGACGAAGCGGGCGCTTACTGTCTGTAACGACGCATCATAACGTGCAGGAAGCGTATCTGCCGCTCGAACTGCTTGCAGGCCTCGCACCAGAGCAGGTGCAGCCGCAGGAGCAAGCGCTGGCCGAGCGGCACGTGCCCTTCCTGGATTTGCGAGATCAAGCGGCTCGCGTCCTTGCATGAAATAAGTCTACCCACAGTGGAACGCGGCCGCGCTTACGCCGTCCGGCCGCCTTGCGCGAACCAGTTTTGCTCCAGACACTGGCGAAGGGCCACCCTGGCCCGATAGAGGATGACCCAGAGGTTGGTCGAGGTGATGCTGAGTTCCTTACAAATTTCCTCCCCCTCCAGCTCCATCACCTCGCGCATCATGAAGACGCGGGCGGTGTTGGGCGGAAGCTTTTCCAGGCAGAAATCGACGACATCGAAAAACTGACGTCGCGAAAGCTCTCCCTCGGGGTCGCCCCAGGTCGCGGGCGGGTTCTCCCAGTGGCCCGACTCATCGAATAGAGCATCGAAATCGTCGATCTGGCATTCCTCATCGAGCGACGAGATGATCGGTCCGCGCCCCTTCTTGCGGATGGTGTCGACGATCTTGTGCTTGAGTATGCCCGTGAGCCAGGTCTTGAGGGTCGACCGCCCGGAAAATCCACCAGCGCCTTGCAATGCCGCCAGCAGCGTATCCTGAACCACGTCCTCGGCGAGGTCGCTGTCCCGAAGCTGCAAGACCGCGACGCGCAGCAGATATCCGCGGTGGGCGTTGATCAGGGTGGCGAATTCGGCGTCGGCCATGCTCTCGCGTTCGAGCAAACGCAATTGACCGATGATAGACGCAATCGAGGCGAGCGGCCATGAGCGTTGTGAGCAGCGAGCCAGGTCCCGCTCGCGTTGGCGAGTGGGGTGCGGGCGCCCGCGAATCAGCGCTAGCCGGCGACACTCGACATTACACGTCCGTAAGACGATCAAGGAGCCGATGGGGCCGCGCTTTCGCAGCACACGCGTCGGTTGGAAGGCGCCGCGAAGTCCAGACTTGCGAGCCGATTCGCTGGTGGTACGAGATTCGGCCCGGGCCAAGGCGGCATTCTTGCGCCGCTTTGTAGAAATTACTATGAAGGTGCAGCGTTTTGTGCCGGCGCGGTGCCTTGTCGCGCGGTAACAATCGGGCATGATTCATGCTCGATATAATTGCGGTCGGAGCCTTCGGCTTGCCGCACGTAAACATCGACCAAGGAGCAGCCGTGAAAGACACGCCGTTTCTCACCGACGTAAAAACACTGCGCCAGCGAGCGCGCCAGCACATCGAGGGAGGCGCCGTAACGGCGGGTTACGGCGGCAACACCGAGACCGCGATCAAGGTCCTCAACGAAGCGCTCGCGACCGAGATCGTTTGTGTGCTTCGATACAAGCGCCACTATTTCATGGCCAAGGGTATTCATGCCGGCCCCGTCGCCGAGGAGTTTCTGGAGCATGCAGGCGAAGAACAGGAGCACGCGGACCTCATATCGGAGCGGATCGTGCAGTTGGGCGGCGCGCCGAATCTGTCGCCGGACGGATTGCTGAGCCGCAGCCACTCAGAGTATGTCGAGGGCACGGACCTAGTCGACATGATCAAGGAAGACCTGGTGGCGGAGCGCATCGCGATCGACAGCTACCGTGAAATGGCCGCTTTTTTTGCCCCCTTCGATGGCACTACGCGACGCATGCTCGAGGAGATTCAAGCCAAGGAAGAGGAACACGCCGACGACTTGGCGGACCTGCTCCAGGACCTCCCACGGCAGATCGCGAAGTAAGCGGATCGAGGGCGCCTCTTTGCGTCCAGAAAAAAATTGATGAGCCGGAAATGAAATCCTTTCATATCGATTGCGAAATCGAGTACGACGTTACGCAACAGACACTGTTCGTCTTCAATCTCGGGGTTCCGACGACTTTGGCGCAAGTCGTACGCGCGGAATCGATTGCGGCGCAGCCGAATGTCGTCATCGACGAGTTTACCGATGGGGGCAGGATCAATCGTTTTTTCCGGCTCGATGTGCCGCCCGGGCGACTGAACATGCGCTATCTGGCGACCGTGGACCTGGAGCAGCCCGAAATCAATGTCGACGCGCCGGAAACGCCCTTGGCGCTGCTTCCGGGCGAAATCCTGCAATATGTAAGGGCGAGCAAGTATTGCGAGGCGGATCGTCTTTTTGCGCTCGCCTGCCGCGAATTCGGGCAACTTCCCGGCGGGTATCGCCGCGTGCAGGCGATTTGCCAATGGATCCGCGACAATATCGCGTACGAGATTGGCACCTCGTCCCCGCTG